>NZ_JARHXQ010000006.1:0-30554 GCF_029222765.1 Arthrobacter sp. Cr_A7
AACGGCTGCCGCCCCGCTTCGGCGAGTCTCCCGTGTTCCGGTTCCCCTCCCGCTCAGCCACCGGCGGAACAAGCCGCTACGAATACCACCTGCGATCCGCCCAGCGCGGCCAGTTCAGGATCGGTCCTGTCACGGCCGAGTTCACGGACCCGTTCGGGCTCTCACTGCACCGCCAGGCCATTGACGACGGCGACACGCTCACGGTGACGCCTGCCGCCGTCGTCCTTCCCCTGACAGGGCTCGCCGGAGCCCGGGGAAACGACGGCGTTACCGCCACCAGAATCCGCGCAAACCCCAGCGACGACGACGTGATGACCCGTGAATACCGCCACGGCGACCCCATGCGCCGCGTCCACTGGGCAGCCACCGCCCGCCACGGTGCCCTGATGGTCCGCCAGGAGGAATCCGTCACGACGCCCGAGGCAACGATCGTCCTGGACCACCGCTTCATGGCCTTCTCCGGCGGGTCGCCGCCCACTTTGGCGGGACTGACCGCGCAGGACGGCCATTCCATGGTCACCAGCGAAACCTTTGAATGGTCTGTAGTAGCGGCCATGTCCATCAGCGCCCACCTTGCAGAACGCAACTACGGCCTGCGCCTGCTGGACACGCGCGGGGAACCGGCCTTCCTTCATTCGCCCTCGTCACCGGATCCCGAGGCCGAGGAGTACAGCGGGGCCTCCGGGCTCCAGTCCATTGCCGAGAGCCTCGCGGCCATCCAGCTCACCGGGCCACATCATCAGCGGCGCGATGCCAGGCTTCGGGAAATCGTGGGGCGCGAAGCACCTGGTCCAGAGCTTTTTGGCTCCCGGCACACCAGCAGCCAGGACGCCGGGCCCCCTTCCTTTGACGACCAACTGATGGACAAGCTGTCCGCGCACCGCATGCGCGGCCCCCTGATTGCCGTGCTCGGGAGGATTTCTCCGGAGGAGGCGCTGGCCCTGGCCCCTGCCGCCGGCTACGGAACCAACGCCTTTGCCATCGTTGTTGTGGAGAAGCCCGCCGAGTACTCCGTTGTCCTCGAGGCCCTCCGGCAGGGTGGCTGGCGGGCGGTGGCCGTTCCGCCGTCGGTCCCGGTGACCGCCGCCTGGGGCCAGTTTGACCAGGACGTTGAATTGCCGGCGCCAACAGCGGAAGTCCGGCGCGGAGCGGGGGTGGCGCGATGACCATGGCCCCGGCCCGGACCCCCGGCACCGGCAAACCGCCTGCTTCCCCGGCGGGAACATCCGCGGGGCGGCCAAGGGTTGGCGCCTTTCCGTGGGCCATGGCCGCCTCCATTGCCGTCGCAGTCTGCGGTGCCGCCCTGTCCCTGAACGGGGTGCTGAGGGGCTGGGCCTGGTACTGGCCGGTGCTCACCACAGTGCTGGTGGTAAGTTTCACCCTCGCCGCGCTGCGCGCCGTCCGGGCCCAACCACTGCTGGTGACCGCAGGCGGCTTCCTGTCCCTGGGCGCCATCCTCACCCTGACGTTCTTCCGCGGATCCAGCCTCCTGGGGCTGATCCCCACCGGCGCCACCTTCACCGAACTGCAGCGGCTGGTCCGCCGTGCCAGCGAAACCGTGCTGGCCGAAACCGCACCCGTGGCACCCAACGTGGGGATCGTGATGGTGATCTGCGCGGTGTTGGGTTTGGCGGTCATCCTGGTGGACGCGCTGGCAGTACCCCTCGGCATGCCGGCAGCCACCGGCGTGGGCCTGCTGGCCATCCTGGTGGTGCCGGCCATGATCAAGCCGCAGAGCGTGGGCTTCTTTGGTTTTACCGTCGCTGTCGCCGGGTACCTGATGATCCTTGCCTGCAGCCAGTGGTTCGCACCGGATGCCCGCACCCAGGCGGACTCGGCGCGGAACCCGGGGCAGGTCCGGCGGGCGGTGTTGACGGGGTCCGCTGCGCTTGCTGCCACCCTGCTGGTTCCGCTGGCCATCCCGGGATTCGACCAGGGCACCTTCCCGCAAGGTTCCCGGCTTAACCCTTGGGGCACCTCCACGGGCCTGAACCCGATGATTACCCTCGGGAACAGCCTGCGGACGCCGGACGGAAGCGGGCGGATCACGTACGCCACCAATGCCTCCGTCCCGCTGTACCTGCGGTCTGTCACCGTGGACCACTTCGACGGCGAATCCTGGGGCCCGGACGACCGGAACGCATCGCGGCTTCCTCTGGGCGGACGGATCGATCCCGGCTATGCAGTCCTGGCCGACGAACAGCTGCAGCAGGTGACCGCGATCGATACCGGGACCTTCACCAGCCCCTACCTGCCTGTGCCCTACGCCCCCGAAACGGTGCGCGGGCTGGACGGACGCTGGACCTGGGATCCCGCCACCTTGAGCATCAAGGGGACAGACGTCAGCTCCCGGCGGCAGGAGTACGTTGTAACGTCCTCAGTGCCCAAACTGTCGGCAGGGCTGCTGGCCCAATCATCCAGCGGGGTGCGGGACATCCCCGATGATTTCACCAGGGTCCCCGGCAACGTTCCGGAGATTGTCAGGACCACGGCCGGAACGGTGGCCGGGTCCGCCAGCTCACCTTACGAAAAAGCGATGGCCATCCAGCGGTACCTCCGGTCGGCGGAGTTCACCTACTCGCTGCAGTCACCGGTGCAAAACGGCTACGACGGGAACGGGCTCTCCGTCCTGGCCGACTTCCTGGACCAAAAGAGCGGCTACTGCATCCACTACGCGTCGGCAATGGCGGTCATGGCACGGCTGGAAGGGATCCCCAGCCGCATCGCCGTGGGTTATGCCCCGGGACGGCTGACAGGTGCCACGGTGACGGTGGCAGGCCAGGGTACGCTGCCCGAGTTCGAGGTGGACGCCCGCGATGCCCATGCGTGGCCGGAGCTGTACTTCCAGGGCCTGGGCTGGGTACCTTTCGAGCCCACACCCTCCCGCGGCGTCGTCCCCGAATATGCCACGGAGTCGTCCGCCCCGGCTGCCCCCGGGTCGCTTGACAACAATGACGACCTGATTCCCGACGCCACTCCGGCCCCCGCCCCGGTCCCCAGCGCCACGCCGCTTCCGGCCCCGGGGACAGGCGGCGGCAGCGACAATGGCCTGCAGCTCCTGCCATGGCTGTTCGGGGCCGGCGGAGTCCTGGGCGTTGCACTCCTGGCCGCGTCGCCGCATCTGGTCCGGACCGCCATCCGTGCCCGGCGCCTGCGCCCGAAGGATCCCGGGGACGCCGTCCCCATGGCCTGGTCTGAAATGCTGGACCTGGGCACCGACTACGGCGTAGCCCCGGGCTCCAGCGAGACCCCGCGGGCCTATTCCACGCGGCTGCGTGGGCATCTGGGGGAACCCGGCGGGATGGACGAGGCGGCCCACCGCGCCGCGGTTGCACTCACCGCAGGCTTCGAGCGGCACAGGTTCGGCCCGCCCCCGCCGTCAGCCGGCGGACAGGATGCGGACGACGGCGGACGGACCGGGACAGGCGCAAAAGGCGGCGCCGCGTCCGGGCAGCTGGCTGCCTTGGAGCTCGCGTTGCACGCCAATGCCACCCTGCCGCAGAGGCTTCGGGCCGCGTGGCTTCCACCGTCCGTGATGGGACGGCTGGGGCGGATCATTGGCGCCCCCTTCAGGGCCGCCGGACGGGCGTTGGCTGTAACGGCAAAAGCCGCCGCACGCTCCTGGCCCGTGCGTTCACGGTAGGGCGGGCGGCGGCTCCAGTTGGTGCCGTCCGGGGATTATCCGGCGTAGGGGTCGGCGATGCCGATGTATTGGGTGTAGAGGTATTCCTCGATGCCTTCGAGGCCGCCTTCGCGGCCCAGGCCGGACTGCTTGACGCCGCCAAAGGGTGCGGCGGCGTTGGAGATGACGCCGGCGTTCAGGCCGAGCATTCCGGTTTCGAGTTTTTCGCCCATCCGGATGCCGCGGTTGAGGTCCTTGGTGAAGACGTAGGCCACCAGCCCGTATTCGGTGTTGTTGGCCAGGCGCACGGCGTCGTCCTCGCTGCTGAAGGTGATGATCGGTGCCACCGGCCCGAAGATCTCCTCGGACAGGATGCGGGTGCCTTCGGTGACGCCCGAGAGGATGGTGGGCTGGTAGAAGTAGCCCGGGCCCTCCACCGGTCCGCCGCCCAGGACGGCCTTTGCGCCGGAGGCAACGGCGTCGGAGACCAGCTCGTGGACCTTGTCCCGGCTCTTGGCGTCGATCAGCGGGCCCACCTTGGACTCCGGCTCGGTGCCCCGGGCGGTGGTCATCTCCTTCATCTTCGCGGCGAACTTCTCCGCGAACTCGGCTGCCACGGATTCGTGGACGATGAAGCGGTTGGCCGCGGTGCAGGCCTCGCCCATGTTCCGGAGCTTCGCGAGCATGGCGCCGGCGACGGCGGCATCCAGGTCGGCGTCCTCGAAGACGACGAAGGGGGCGTTGCCGCCCAGTTCCATGGAAGTGCGCAGCACGGTCTCGGACGCGTCAGCCAGCAGGCGGCGGCCCACCTCTGTGGAACCGGTGAAGGACAGCTTCCGGAGCCGGGCGTCCTTGATCAGCGGGCCCGTTGTGGCGCCGGCGGTGGAGGTGGGGATGACGTTCAGGACACCGGCGGGCAGGCCGGCTTCCTGCATCACGGCGGCGAACAGCTGGGAGGTCAGCGGGGTGAGGTTCGCTGACTTCAGGACCATGGTGCAGCCGGCCGCGACGGCCGGGGCGATCTTGCGGGTGGCCATGGCCAGCGGGAAGTTCCACGGGGTGATCAGCAGGCAGGGGCCAACGGGCTTCTTGGTGACCAGGAGCCGGGACTTGCCGTCCGGGGACACCGAGTAGCGGCCGAAAGCACGGACGGCTTCCTCGGAGAACCAGCGCAGGAATTCGGCACCATAGGTCACCTCACCGCGGGCTTCGGCGAGCGGCTTGCCCATTTCCATGGTCATCAGGAGTGCGAAGTCCTCGGCGCGTTCGGTCACCAGGTCAAAAGCCCGGCGCAGGATTTCGCCGCGTTCACGCGGCGGGACCTTCGCCCAGGACTCCTGCGCGGCAGCGGCGGCGTCCAGCGCCGCGGCGCCATCCTCGGCGCCGGCGTCGGCAATGCTGAGCAGGACGTTCCCGGTGGCGGGATCCTCGACGTCGAAGGTCTTGCCGGAGGCGGCGGCGCGCCACTCACCATTAATCAGCAGTCCGGTGGGGACAGAGGCCAGAAGCCGGCTTTCGCGGTCCGCGGTAACGGCTGGCTGTGCAGTGACAGTCACGATGACTCCCTCGTCAGTAGGGTTGTTGCAGCCCTGCGGCGGCGGCCGGAGTGACCGGGCTCATCAGGCTGATTAACTGTCAGACTACTGCGGGCCACCGCCCCGGTCTACGCCGCGGCGCACTGCCCCAACGCCGTTCTCCTGTGCATCTGCACAGCAGCAACCCGGCCCGTCGGCTACCGTCAGCGGGCCGCCAACACGGCCGAATAGAGCTCCCTTTTGCTCACCCGGACGTCGTCCGCAACAGCAGCCACCGCTTCCTTGAGCCGGATGCCCTGGGCCACCAGTTCGTTGACCGCGGCCACGTGGTCCTCGGGCGTGCCGGCAGCCTGTTCGGGCGCCCCGCCAAGCACAACGGCGATCTCGCCCCGGACCTCCGTATCCTCAGCCCACTGCAAAAGCTCGCCGAGGGACCCGCGGATGACTTCTTCGTAGGTCTTTGTCAGTTCCCGGCACACGGCGATGGGCCGCTCAGGCCCGAACCGTTCCCGCAGTGCCCGCAGCATGGCTTCGAGGCGGTGCGGCGCCTCGAAGAACACCATGGTCCGGCGTTCCCCGGCGAGGTCTGCCAGCCGGGAGGCGCGTTCCCCGGATTTCCGTGGGAGGAACCCTTCGAAGCAGAACCGGTCGGTGGGCAGGCCGGACAATGCCAGGGCAGTCAGCACAGCCGAAGGGCCCGGCACGGCGGTAACGGTCAACCCCGCCGCAACGGCACCTTCCACCAGCCGGAAGCCCGGATCGGACACGGAGGGCATGCCGGCGTCCGTGACCATCACAAGGGTGCTGCCGGTCCGCACCTGGTCCAAAAGCTCCGCCGTCTTCGTCGCCTCGTTGTGCTCGTGGTAACTGATGACCCGGCCGGCCACTGTGACCCCCAGGCTCTGGACCAGCCGGTGCAGGCGGCGGGTGTCCTCTGCCGCGACGATGTCCGCCGTTCCCAGCAGCTCCACGAGCCGGGCGGAAGCGTCACCCGTGTTTCCGATCGGAGTGGCGGCCAGGACAATGCGTCCTGGCGCTGCCGGGCCGGATTCTGGAGGGGTGCTGGGGTTAGGGTCCACGCCACCAGCCTACTGCTGAGGGGGACTGCGGCCGCAAAAGGTAGCATGGGGCTCGTGACGCAGACCTCGACGCGGCCGCCCGGAGCCGGACACGCCGCTCCCGCCGCATCCGGTACGGCAGCTACGGAGGCTGCGGCGGAAGGCCGGGGCGCAGGATCAGGCGGCCGCGGATCCCGTACCTGGATCAGGCCCCCGGAAGAGGCGTTCACCCGTGAAGCGCTGCAGGAGCGGCTCCTGGGAGGGGTCCGGTCCTGGCGGGACTATCCGCCGTCGCTGCGCCTCTGGTTCCTGCTCGTCCCGGTCCTGACGGCAGTGGCCGGAGGCATCCTCCGGTTTGTCCGGCTGGAGACTCCGCAAAAGCTGGTCTTCGATGAGACGTACTACGTCAAGGACGCATACTCCTTCCTCATCAGCGGCTACGAACGCAACTGGCCGGACAAGGCGAACGATTCCTTCAATGCAGGTGACCCCACGGTCCTGCTCAGCTCCCCCGAGTACGTGGTCCATCCGCCGGTGGGCAAATGGATGATCGCCGCCGGGATGTGGATTTTCGGTGCGGACAACGCCTTCGGCTGGCGCTTCGCGGCAGCCCTGACCGGAACCCTCTCCATCCTCCTCGTGTCCCTGATCGCCCTGAAGCTGTTCCGGTCGCTGCCGCTGGCCGGTGCCGCGGGCCTGCTCCTGGCCGTGGACGGTCACCACCTGGTGATGTCACGCACCTCCCTGCTGGACATCTTCCTGATGTTCTGGATCCTCGCCGCATTCGGTGCACTGCTGGTGGACCGCGATGACGGCCGGCGCCGGCTCGCTGCCCGGCTGGCACAGGCCGCGATCCGGAACGGCGGACTGCCGCCGGCTGCCCTGCTGCTGTCCGGGCCCTGGCTGGGTGTCCGCTGGTGGAGGGTGGCCGCGGGCCTCTGCCTGGGCCTGGCCATTGGCACCAAATGGTCCGGACTGTTTTTCCTCGCCGGGTTTGGCCTCCTGACGGTCTTCTGGGACCTCAGCGCCCGGCGGGTGGCGGGAATCCGCGGCTGGATCAGCGGCGGCGTCATCAAAGACGGAATCCCCGCTTTCCTCAGCATGGTCCCCGTTGCCGGCCTGGTGTACGCGGCGGCGTGGACAGGCTGGTTCCGCTCGGAAGACGCCTACTTCCGCAACTGGGCTGCGGGCAATCCCTCCCCTGAATGGGCCTGGCTGCCGGACTCCATCAGGTCCCTGGCCCACTACCACCGCGAAGCGTACACCTTCCACCAGGGCCTGGGATCCGACCACCCGTACGAGGCAAGCGCCTGGAGCTGGCTGGTCCTTGGCCGGCCGACGTCGTTCTTCTACGAATCCCCTGAGCAAGGCACGCCGGGGTGCGACGTGGCCAAGTGCACCTCGGCCATCCTGTCCGTGGGCAACCCCCTGATCTGGTGGGGTGCCGCCATCTCGCTGGTGGTACTGCTGTTCTGGTGGGCCGGGCGGCGGGACTGGCGGGCCGGCGCGGTACTCCTGGGCGTGGGCGCCGGATACCTTCCGTGGTTCCTTTACCCGGAGCGGACCATGTTCTACTTCTACGCCGTGTCATTTGAGCCCTTCCTCATCCTGGCGCTGGTGTATTGCCTGGGCCTCGTCCTGGGCAGGGCCGCGGATCCGCCGTGGCGCCGGCGCTCCGGGCTGTACCTCGTGGTGCTGTTCGTGGCGGCCGCCGTCCTGCTCTCAGCCTTCTTCTACCCGATCTGGGCAGCAGAGACCATCCCCTACGTGGACTGGAAAGTCAGGATGTGGATGCCGTCCTGGATCTAGGGCAGGATTGCATCAGAGCCCCGATCGAAGCCGCTGCCGCGGCCTGGCAGCGGAACGGAGACCATCTGTGAGGGAAGCAAGCATCGAACTGCTGGTTGAGCTGGATGCTGACAGCAACGTCACGGACCTGCTGTTGGAACAGCACGCCGCCAACCCGGCCCATGCCCTCTACCGTCGCAAGGGCCCCAACGGCTGGGTGGATGTCCCCACCGGAAAATTCCTGCAGGACGTCAGTGCGCTGGCCAAGGGACTCATTGCAGGTGGACTGGAACCCGGTGACACCGTGGCCGTTATGTCCGCCACCTCCTATGAATGGACCTTGGTGGATTTCGCCATCTGGTTCGCCGGCGGGGTGACGGTCCCCATCTACGAGACGTCCTCCGCACGCCAGGTGGAGTGGATCATCCGCGACGCGGGGGTGCGGCGGGTGTTTGCGCAGGACCAGGCGACGGTGGAGCTGGTGGCCGGTGTTGTTGCCGGCTCGCCCCCGCTCCGGGACCGCCTGGTGAACGTGGTCAGGATGGACGACGACGGCGCGGCACCCAACCTGGCCAGCCTCGCCGCCGCGGGGGCCGGAGTCAGCGACGCCGAGCTGGAGCGGCACCGGAGCCGGGCAGGGCTGGACGACGTCGCGTCCCTCGTCTATACCTCGGGCACCACAGGCAACCCCAAGGGCTGCGAGATCACGCACGGGAATTTTGCGCTGGTGGCCAGGAACATCGTCGCGTTCCTTCCGGAACTGCTGCTGAAGGACCAGGCGCGCACGCTGATGTTCCTGCCGCTGGCCCACGTCCTGGCGCGGGCCGTCCAGGTGGTCTGCCTCGCGGCGGGGGCCACCCTGGGGCACACTCCGGGGGCGGCGCAGCTCCTGGATGACCTGGGGACGTTCCGGCCCACGTTTCTCCTGGTGGTCCCGCGGATCTTCGAAAAAGTCCGGGCCACCGCCGCCCACAAGGCAGCAGTGGCCGGGAAGGGCCGCCTGTTCAAGGCTGCCTCGGCTGCGGCCATCGCCTACTCGCGGGACCTGGACAGCCAAAGCCGCGGCGACGGCCCCGGCCCCGGCCTGCTGCTGAAAGTCCGGCACGGGGTGTTTGACCGGTTGCTGTATCCCCGGCTCCGCCAGGCACTGGGCGGCCAGGTAGGGTACACCGTCTCCGGCGCGAGCCCGCTGGCGCTCGAGGACGCGCACTTCTTCCGCGGGGCAGGCATTCCCGTACTGGAGGGGTATGGCCTGACCGAAACCACGGCTCCGTGCACGGTCAACACTCCATCGCGCACGCGGGTGGGGACGGTGGGCATCCCCATTCCCGGCACCACCATCCGGGTGGCCGAGGACGGGGAGATCCTGGTCAAGGGCATCGGCGTCTTCAAGGGTTATCACAACAACCCGGCAGCGAACGCCGAAGCCTTCGTGGACGGCTTCTTCCGCACCGGTGATCTCGGCATACTTGACCGCGATGGCTACCTCACCGTTACCGGCCGGAAGAAGGACCTGCTGGTGACCGCAGGCGGCAAGAACGTGGCACCGGGACCACTCGAGGAAACCATCCGTTCCCACCCGCTGGTGGGCCACGCGGTGGTGGTGGGCGACGGCAAACCGTTCGTGTCAGCCCTGGTGACCCTGGACCCGGAGGGCCTGGACAACTGGCGCTCCGAGCGCGGCCTGCCGCCGCTCCCCCGCCGCGAAGCCGTCGCGGATCCCGAGGTGGTCAAGGCGGTGCAGGAAGCGGTGGATCAGGCCAACCTGCTCGTGTCCAAGGCCGAATCCATCCGCTCCTTCTCGCTCCTCGATACAGAATTCACCGTGGAGTCCGGACACCTGACGCCGTCGCTCAAACTGAAGCGGGCCGCCGTCGTGCAGGACTTCCAGGCGGACGTCGCCAGGCTTTACGCCTGACCCTCCGCGGCCGGCTCCTCGCGCAGCAGCCCGCGGCGGCGGCGTGTGGGCCAGGTGAGGACCAGCGTCACCAGCGCCGTCAGGAGCACCAGGCCTGCGATCACCAGGCCGGCGTCAATCCAGAACTGGCCGGGGAACAGTCGGATCAGGGTGTCGTCGAGGCTGAAGGTCCAGGACCCGTCGGCGAAGAAAATGCGGTGGAACTCGGTGAAGAACTGCTGCCAGCCCAGGACAGCCAACGTGCCGAGGCCGAGGATGAGGACCAGGGTGACGATGGAACCCGCGAACAGGCCCCTGCGGACACCGCCCCTGCTCCGCTTCCGCAGGTACAGGACGGCGATGAGGCCCAGGAGAAGCAGCAGCGCGCCGGCACCAAAGGTCGACAGGATCACCGCCTTGACGTCGGCCATGTGGCTGACTTCGCCGTCCTTGAACAGTTTGTCGCCGCTGCGGTGCACCAGGTCCCCCAGGTACCGCGGACCTGCCCAGTTTGTCAGGTAGTCCACCGCGTAGGAGCCATAGGTCATGCGGTCGTCCGTGCTGAAGCCGTAGCCGTCGCCGGGGAAGCCGGGGCGGTTGTATTCCACCCACAGGAACAAGGGACTGGTCACTGCGCGCACGGCAAGGACCAGGAGGACCACCGGGAAGAAAATGGCAAGGAGGACCTGCATCACCCGCGGGGCAACCGGCTTGGCGTTGGCGGCGCTCTCCCGCTCTGCGTTGCGGCGCGCCACCTCCTCCTCCGGCGGACGTACGTGCAGCGCGGACGTGGGAAGGGGTTCCTTGAAGACGGGCGAACTGCCGTGGCCGGTCGACCCGTCGGAGTCCGACGGCGGGACCGTCTCCGATGCGGCGGCGGCCTCCGTTGGTGCTGCCCCGCCGGAGGGTTCGGCGGCAGCCTCCGCGGCTTTACGGCCAGCCCTGCTCTCCGCCTGGGGATTAGTGGTCGAGCCGGGTCCATGGGTGTCGGCCTGCGATGACACCCGGGAAGACCCCACGGACGGGCCTTCGGCGGTGGAAGTGCCTTCGGCTTCCGTCCCGGCGTCGCCCTTTCCAGCGGGCGTCAGCCAGGAAAAAGCGGGCTCCTCGGAGTCCCCGGACGTATCCAGGAAAGGGTCCGGCTGCGGCGCGGCGCTCTTGGCGCGGGCCGGTGTTTCGTCTTTCACAGCAGCGTCACTTCCGTTGGGTTTTCCGTGCCGCGCGAGGGTCCGCCGGCGCGGCGCTCTATCTGTTGACGAGCCTACAGTCCGGGCCTTGGCGTGGGCGAGGAACCACCCCGGCGGTATTACAACGATTCAGGCAGCGATTTCCGTGTAGCCGGCATCCCCGGGGCGAAGGTCACCACGTTCCCCTGAGAGGTAGGCGCGCCTGCCCCAGACCAGGACGTAAACCCAGTAAGAGGCCAGCACTCCGGCGCCGATGCTGATCTTCGCCCACACCGGCAACGGGCTGGGCGTGATGAACCCCTCCACCAGTCCGGACACGAAAAGCACCAGCACCAGGCCGAGTGCCACCGTTATCAGCGACCTGCCCTCCTCCGCCACCGCCCGGCTCCTGGTCCGCGGGCCCGGCGACACCATGGCCCAAAAAACCCGCAGCCCTGCCGCGCAGGCCACAAACACTGCGGTGAGTTCCATCAGGCCGTGCGGCAGGATGTAGCTGAAGAACACGTCGGACTTGCCCGCGGCAGCGAAGACCCCGGCTGCAATGCCCACCCCTTGGGCATTGCTGAACAGGATCATCGGGACCCAGACCCCCGTAATGCCGAGGGCTACGGCCTGCGCGCTGATCCAGGCGTTGTTCGTCCATACCGCGCCCGCGAAGGACGCCGCCGGGTTCTCCGAGTAATAGTCGATGAAGTCTTCCTCGACATACTGTTGGGCGGCGGCCTCGGAGGCTACTGCCCGCAGCGCCTCGGGCGACGTGCCGATCCAGAGGGCATAGGCGGCACCGATGAGGATGAACGCGGCCCCGCAGGCCAATGTCAGCCAGGTAAGCCGGTAGAACGCGGCCGGAAGTGCCACCACGAAGAACCGTGCGAGGTCCGCCATCGGGTTGGACCGTGCGCCGGTGAAGCGGGTCCTGGCCTGGGCCAGCGTGGCCGACAGTGAGGCGGAAAGGCCGCTTTCGGGGGCGACGGAGCGGATCAGGGACAGATGCGAGGACGTCGACTGGTACAGCGCCAGCAGTTCATCGGCCTCACGTCCGCTGAGCCTGCCCTTTGTGGCAAGGTGGTGCAGCCGTGACCATTTGTCCGCGTTCACGGCGGAGAAGGCGTCCATATCCACGGGCCCAGCCTAGTGCCACCACTAGACTTTGACCGTCTGCACCACGAGCCGCGAGGAATGGGTACGCACTGTGAGTTCGATAGTCACCGGCGAGGCAGTAGTCCTGGAACTGCGGCCCGCATCCTTCGCGGCCCGTGCGCTGGGCCTGGTCCTTGATGTCCTCTTCAACGTCGTGCTGCTGGTGGGAATCCTGATTGGCCTGGCCGCGGCCGGTGCGGACCTTGATGAGGCAGCCATGCGCGCCCTGGTCCTTTCCAGCGTGGTCTTTTGCCTGGTGATCGTTCCGGTGGCGGTGGAGACACTGAGCCGGGGCCTGTCACTGGGCAAGCTGGCGACCGGCCTGCGCGTGGTGCGGGACGACGGGGGCGCAATCCGCTTCCGCCATGCCGTGATCCGCGGGCTCACGGGGTTCCTCGAGATTTACCTGACCTTTGGCGGGCTGGCGCTGTGCGTAGCCCTGTTCAATGACAGGTCCCGCCGCCTCGGCGACCTGCTGGCCGGAACCTATGCCATCCGCCGCCGGGTTCCCGTGGAGCAGGCCGTGCCGGTCTTTGTACCGCCGAAGCTGCGTGCCTGGGCGGCCGCGGCCGATATCGGAAGGATCCCCGATGCGACGGCGCGCAGGGCCTCCCAGTTCATCCGCCAGGCGGCCAGGATGGCCCCGCTGTCACGTGCCGGCATGGCCGCGTCAATCGCCACGGAACTGTCAGCCCACGTGGCTCCCGCCCCGCCCGCCGGAACCAGCCCGGATGACTACCTTGCCGCCGTCGTCGCTGAACGCCGGAACCGGGAACTCACCAGACTGACGCAGCAGCGGCGGCGCAACACCGAGGTGGGCGAGCGGCTCCAGCGGCTGCCTTTCAGCAGTTGACGTCAGTTGTCGTACTCGCTCCAGGGAATGTTCCAGTCGCCGAACCCATCGTCGTGCGCGGCGTAGTCGCCTTCCGTGTTCACGATCTGCACCACGTCGCCGGTACCCATGTTCTCGAAGACCCAGGCGGCGCCGTCGGGGGCAAAACCGATGCAGCCGTGTGAGACGTTGGTGTTGCCGATGAAGGGGTAGGCGGACTCGAGGGCCTGGTGGATATAGGCTCCGCTCAGCGTCAGTCTGATGGTGTATTCGACGTCCACGTCGCCGTAGTAGGCCGGATCATCGGGCTTCAACCCGATGCTGGAGGCCCGGAAGTGGTCGTAGCGCTTCTTCTCCATCAGCACGCCGTAACCGCGGGCGGACGGGAAGCGCTTGTCCCCCATGCTGACCGGCAGCGTCTTGACCGGCTGGTCGTTGATGCTGAGGGTGAAGGTGTGGGCAGCGGCGTCGGCGACAGCCACCTTCTTATCCCCGATAGCCACGTTGACCTTCTTGTTGAAGTTGGCAATCTGCCCGTTGCCCAGGTCCACGCCGAAGAGCTGCATGTCCATGGCAATGGTGGAGTTGGCGGCCCAGAAGCCCTCGGCCCGGTACCGGACCATGGTGTCGCTGTGCCAGTGGAAGGCTCCCACCTGGCCTGCGCTGCTGGTGATCTTAATGGCCTTCTCGACGGCGTCGCGGTTCAGCACGGGTTCGCTGAAGATGATCTGCAGCGGCTGCCCCACCCCCACCTTCATCCCGTCAAGGGGGTAGATAGCCGCGTCAGCCTCATGCGAGCTTGAGACGGTGCTGAAGGACTGCGTTGTACTCGTTTCGCGCCCCGCGCCGTCCTTGACCACCCAGGTGTAGCTGTAATCGGTATTGAATTCCAGCGGCCCGGACGCGGACCAGCCGGTGCCCTGCGGGTCGATGCGGCCTTCCACCGTTTTACCGGAGGTACTGGTGAGGGTGACGCGCTCGATGGTCCCGTTGCTGACCTTGAGCGAAACGGGGGCGGCAGGATTGACCTGTTTGGCACCGTTCGCGGGTGCCGCATCGAGCTTCACCGGGGCGATCACGGGCGAGGCGATGCCCGGAGACGACCGGACGGCGGAGCCGGCTTCCGATTCCAGGGCGCCGCCCGCGAGTCCCGGCGCGACGGCGGCGAAAACACCGCCGGCTGCTGCGAGGAGGCACACCACGGCGACGATGAGAATTTTCTTCAAGGTCCGCGGGCGGCGGGGGGCTTCGGGCTCCATATTGCGATCCTAAATGCTGGAAGTAACAACCCGGGTGCGCTTGGCACCCGGGCACTTTACTTCTTAGTAACGATAATGTTCGGGCTTGTAGGGGCCGGCGACGTCGATGTCCAGGTACTCGGCCTGGTCCTTCGTCAGCTCCGTCAGCTCCACGCCCAGGGCGTCGAGGTGCAGGCGGGCCACCTTTTCGTCCAGGACCTTGGGCAGGACGTACACCTGGTTTTCGTATTCGCGTTCGCCTTCGGGCTGGTCCTTCTTGGTCCACAGCTCAATCTGGGCGATGGTCTGGTTGGCGAAGGAGTTGCTCATCACGAAGGACGGGTGTCCCGTGGCGTTGCCCAGGTTCAGCAGGCGGCCCTCGGACAGGACGATGATGGAACGCTCGGACGCAGTTCCTGCGTCGAACACCCACTCGTGGACCTGCGGCTTGATCTCCACCTTCTTGATGCCGGGGATCCTGGCCAGGCCTGCCATGTCGATCTCGTTGTCGAAGTGGCCGATGTTGCCGACGATGGCCTTGTTCTTCATGCCGGCCATGTGCTCGGCCATGATGACATCCTTGTTGCCCGTGGTGGTGATGAAGATGTCCCCCTGGGCCAGGACCGATTCGAGCTTTGCCACCTGGTAGCCGTCCATGGCAGCCTGCAGGGCGCAGATGGGGTCGATCTCGGTCACGATCACGCGCGATCCCTGGCCCCGCAGTGCTTCCGCGGCGCCCTTTCCGACGTCACCGTAGCCGCAGACGACGGCGACCTTGCCGCCCATGAGCACGTCCGTGGCACGGTTGATGCCGTCCGGCAGGGAGTGCCGGATCCCGTACTTGTTGTCGAACTTGCTCTTGGTCACGGAGTCGTTGACGTTGATGGCGGGGAACAGCAGCTTGCCCTGCTCTGCCAGCTGGTAGAGGCGGTGGACGCCCGTGGTGGTTTCTTCACTGACGCCCTTGATGGTGGAGGCCGTGCGCGTCCACTTCTGCGGGTCGGCGGCGATGGAGCGCCGGATCACGTCAAGGAAGATGCCGTACTCTTCGGAATCGCCGGGGCCGGCGGACGGGACGTTGCCCACGGCCTCGAATTCGGCGCCCTTGTGCACCAGCATGGTGGCGTCGCCGCCGTCGTCCAGGATCATGTTGGGTCCCAGTTCGGGGTTGGACTCCGCACCCGGCCAGGTCAGGATCTGTTCTGCGGTCCACCAGTATTCCTCGAGGGTTTCGCCCTTCCAGGCGAACACCGGGACGCCCTGCGGGTCCTCAACCGTGCCTTTGCCCACCACAACGGCCGCGGCGGCCTCGTCCTGGGTGGAGAAGATGTTGCAGGAGGCCCAACGGACCTCTGCGCCAAGCGCGGTCAGGGTTTCGATGAGCACGGCGGTCTGCACGGTCATGTGCAGCGATCCTGCAATCCTGGCGCCTTTGAGCGGCTGGCTGGGGCCGAACTCCTCGCGCAGCGACATGAGGCCGGGCATCTCGTGCTCGGCCAGGCGGATCTGGTGCCGGCCTGCTTCCGCCAGGGAAATATCGGCAACCTTGTAATCGAAAGTCATGGGTGGTCCTTTGCTGTGTCCGGTACTGCTTCGTCCGTGAAGGACGGCGTATTCATCGGCGCTCGGGGCGCCAGGGTCTGGTCTGCGGGTAAGCGGGGGCTATATGGCCCGGGCAGTCCCGGGGGCAGAGTCGTGCTGGTCGGAGCCCGCCGATGTTGCTGCGGCCAGCAGTTCCGGGGGCAGGAGAAGGGGGATGCCGTCCTCTATCGCGTAGCGGGGCTTCACGCCTGTTTCCCCGGCGGTGGTAGCTACCAGTTCCTCGCCGTCCTGGACCAGGGGTGAACCCGTCACGGGACAACGCAGGACGGACAGCAGTTCGGGACTGATCTTTGGCATTTGGTTCATGCTCCCTGGCGGGCGCGCTCGCGCCGGTAGCGGACTGGTGTGCAGGTTCCAGCGTACCGTTAGATCCGATTCAGGACGGCTCGCGCAGGACGCGCAGGTGCCCCCTGCGGGTACCTTCGGTGCCCGCAGGAGCTTCGAGCGCCGAATGGGGACCGCGCTGGGCCGGCAGCTGCGGCGCCTGGGCGGGCAGGGCCGCGGCGTCCCGCACTGCGTTGGCGAGTGCGAGCAGGTCATCAGGGCCGGGCTGCTGCGGCGTGGACGGCATGGCCAGTCGCAGGACTTCCCAGCCCCTGGGGACCGTCAACGAATCGGCGTGCTGTTCACAAAGGTCGTAACAATGCGGCTCGGCGTAAGTAGCCAAGGGGCCGAGAACAGCCGTGGAGTCCGCGTAGACGTACGTCAGGGTAGCTACCGCCGACTGGCGGCAGGCAGATCTTGAACACTGACGGATAGCTCCCACGACATCACAGACTACTCTCTGTACTCGGCAAAACCGTGCATTGGCGCCGCGGGCGTGACGCGCCTTCGCTGCAGGGTGAATCTATCGCGTAAATCATTTCCCGGGTTTACAGTCAATGTATGCAGTCATCGAACCATGAATCAGGCTTTACGGTCCGGTTGGCTGACCCGGACGCCCCACAGCAGACGGGCGGGGACTCCACGGGCAGGAGCTTCATGCAGCGCCGCCGGAACCGCCACGGCCGCGGGCTGCGCGGCGAGGTTATGCTTCCCAGCCATCCGGGCTACCGGACACGGTCTGACCGGTTCGATGACATGGTCCTGGATTCGGCCCAGCGGTTGCACGATATCTGGGGCAAGACACTGGACGGCGTCCGGTTTGGCGTGGACGAGATTCCGCCGGACCTCGAGCAGCTGGCCGCTGACTCCGCACCCATTCCCATGGGCTCCTATACGCCTGCTTCCGGTGAAGACGGGCCCATGATCACGGTGTACCGGCGCGTCGTGGAGCAGGCCTGCCCCGGCGTCGAGGAACTTCAGGACCTGGTCCACGACGTGGTGGTGGAGCACACCGCGGAGATGCTGGGCGTTGCCCCTGAAACCCTGGACCCGGTGTATCGGCGCCGCTACTAACGCACCAGCCCCAACCGCCCGGAGGGTGTCCGGGCGGCACAGGGTTTCAGTAGCTGATGGTGACCGGTACCGTTTCCTGCCCGGCCGCAGCGGGCTGGAAGGCAAGGGATGAGACGTCGTTCCGGCCGTCCTGTTCCACAAGGACAGCGCCGTAGGCGGCATCCCCGGATGCAGAGACGACGTAGCCAACCACGTCGGCGTCCTCGGCCTTGTCCGGAACGGCGATGGACGCAGTGGTTCCGCCCGCGATGTCGGCCGTGGACGGTGCCCGGACCTTCCCGTCGGCGGTGATTGCCGCGTAGGTGATGGTGGCCCTGGCGTCCAGGGCACCAAAGACCAGCTGACGGGTCCCGCCCTGTGGAACAGGAACCACGTGCTGGCTGCCAAGCCGCACCCCGGAGGACGCCCAGGCGACATCGGACGGCTGCCCCTCCTGGGTCCCCCGGCTGATGCGTGTGGCGGCAACAAAGGAGACATCGGATGCCGCAGAAACGGTGTAGTGCCCGGCCGGAACGCCCGCAAGCGAAACTTCCGTGATGGAACCGGCCTTGGCGGTGATCACACCGCCGGACGGCAGGGATTTCTGGCCGTCGCGGCCATACACTTTGACCTCCACCACTGCATCCGACGGACCCGGAACAGTGATCTGCAGGGCAGGAGCGGCATCCTCGTACCCGGATCTTCCGGTCAAGGCGGCAACTCCGGCCGGATCCTGGATGTCCACGCCGGTCATGACCTGGCGGACCGCGGGGGCCGCCCCGGGTGCGATGAAGTCCACTCCGCCGGGTGTCAGGCCGCGCAGGACGCTCTGCTGGATAGCCGCCGCAACGGGTCCCCCCGCGCTGCGGACATGGACGCTCAGCTGCGGCTCCCCCGGAGCCAGACCGGCGAGGACCACCGAGCGTGTGGTGCCGGGTGCCACGAGCAGGCCGCGGCTGCCGGGCGCCTGGATCTGACCGTTGCGGCCGAACAACTCAAGGCTGACCGTGGCCGGGGTGGTGGAAGCGTTCGTCAGGACCAGCACCGATGTACGGCCCACAGTGGTACTGGCGCCGGCCAGCCACTGGTCGTTGGACGGCCGCTGGCAGTTGGCGGCCGCTGTTCCCTGGAGGTCACCGTCCGTTGCCGTGAATTTCATCGCTGCCGCAGCCGACGCCTGCTGGTTTGCCAAAGCATCGGCGCTAACGACTGTTGCCTGGTCCACTTGGCGGTTAGCCAGGACGCCCGCGATGAGTTCCTGGCGCGCACCCTCGGCGGGAACTTCGCCGGAATCCTTGGCGATCTCGACGGCGGTGTTCCCGTCCAGCAAGGACAGCCGGCTGGACGGGAGCACGCCTGCGGCGCCGAGGATGGCCGCGGTCACCGTACTGGCGGCCGTGGCGGATTCCGGGCTGAATTGTGGATCAGTGCCTGCCTGGGTGCCTTCCAGCAGCCGGGCGGGGCCCGGACATACGCCCAGGCTTTCTCCTGCGGGGACGGCGGCAACGGCCGCCGGCAGGTTGAGGCTCGATTCCGGCGCAGGGAGCAAGGATCCCGCGGCCACCACGGCCCCGGCACCCGTCAGGACGAGTGCAGCGGTGGCGAAACCCGCCAGGGTCCCCTTCCGGCGCTTGCCTTCGGGCCCCTGGTTGCCGGCCCCGCCGGGCGCTTCTCCGGCATCCGTTGCCGGGGCGTCCTGCGCCTGGCCGGACATGGTGTGCTCATGCATTCTGCTGTTCCTTACGCAGGGAGCCCTCATCCCGGGAGAGGCCGGTCCGCGGCCTTCGTGCCGGCATGGGGATGGCCAGCATGACAGTCAGGCCAATCACTGTGGCCTGGGCTATTCCTGCCCATGCTGCCCAGGGGTTTTCGTAGCGGATTGTCAGGTGGCCGCCGGAAGCGGGAAGCGTGAACGCCTGGGACCATCCGGAGGTGGTTGATGTCAGTTTCCGGCCGTCGAGCCAGGCACTCCAACCGGGATCGGCGCGTTCGGCAAGAACTGCCAGCCGCCCCTCGGGCCCGTCGGGCACCTGGGCATCGACGTCGTTGTAGGCCGACGGCACCAGCGAGACCGTTGATCCGTCCGCGTCCACGATCCGGACCCGGTGGGCGATGTCCGCGGGCTGCAGGACGGGCTGGTTCAGCGGGGTGATCCGCCAGAGCCATCCCACGTCGGTCTGTCCCACGGCTACGAGGCCCGGCACCGCGTCCATCCTGCTGGCGGTAAGCTGCGCCGCTGTATCTGCGGAGCGGAGCACAACAAAGCCGACTCCCAGCTGTTCCAGGTCGCTGCGCGGGTCGACGCCCTGGCCGGCCACGAGGGTTGCCACAACGCGGCGGACGGCCGCTGTGACGTCGTCGTCGTCCCGGACCGTCTCAGCGCCCGGAGCGCCAATGATGTTCCGTGCGGAAGCGACTGCCGAGAGGCTGTCCAAGGTGGTGCCCGCGCCCCTCATCAGGGAGGCGTCAAAGGAGCCGTTGTCCCGCGTGCTGATCATGAGGGTGCGCGTCTTCTCGGGGCCTGTTCCGCGGTCGATGGCTGTGGCCGGCAACGTCCGCGGGCTGGTGGCCTCCACCAGCCGGGCGGCGCCGAATCCGGGGGCTGCCGGACCTGCAGTGTCGGCAGCTCCAACGGCGCCAGCGGCGGAAACAGCTGCGGGACGGAGCAGGTTGCGGGCAGACCATGCGGCCATTCCTGCCAGTGGGCCGACGAGCAGCAGCACCATCCCGAAGGCCATGGCGGAACGTGCCGCGGTCCGCTGCTTCGCGGTGCCTGCAACAGCCTTGTCCGCCACGTTGAGGAAGTGCTCTGCTCCCAGCAGGCCCGCGCCCAGGAAGGCGAAAGCGGCGGCGGAAACAGCGGGACCGGTGAAGGGCGTTACGAGCGTGTCGGCGTTCATCGCCGTTGCCACGTGGGAGGCCAGCCAGCCGCCGGCCAAGGCGATCGCTCCGGCCACCCACAGTGACCTGGCCGTCCTGGCGCGGCGGCCCGTGGTGAAAAGTCCCGCCACGGCCAGGACCAGGACTGGCGCACCCACGAGGAGTGCCAGCAGCAGGGCCCAGGGGAAGGCGGCGTCCTGGAAGTAGGGTAGGCCGTCCAGTCCCCCGTCGGGGCCGAAGGCCATCGGCTGGCCCAGGAGCTGCTGCCAGAGCGGGGCGGCGGTGAAGCCGAGGGGCAGGCCGGGATCCGCGAGCAGTGCCCTCGGTTTGTCGAGCACGGTCAGGCCGAATGGAATGAAGAGCGCGGCGCTTGGCAGCAGGGCCCACCACACGGTGCGGCCGCGGCGGCCCAGCAGGAGCCCGCAGAGCACGATCACGGCGGTTGCAGGAATCAGGAGGGAGGGCGCAGATGCAGCGACGACCGCCAGAGCCAGTCCTGCTGCTGCCGCCGCCGTCCATGACGGTGTGCCGTTGATCCCGGGCCGGACAGGAGGCCGGTCCCCGCGGCGCCCGTCCCCGGCAGGCAGAGTGAACCGTCCGTGTCCCACCGCCGAGCCGGTGGCGCGCAGCAGGGCAAGGACCAGCAGGGGGATCATGAGATGGGCAATCAGGGCGCCGGCGCGGCCTTGGTTCAGGGCCACCTGGAGAGCGGGGGAAGCGGCCCAGAAGATAGCGGCAGCGAGGCGCAGGCGGCGTCGGACTGTCAATCCACCCGCAGCAAACCAGGCGGTGAGAGCGGACAACGGGGTGCTGAGCAGGAGGAGCCAGGCCATGGCTGCATTGGCATCCCCGCCGCCGAGGACGCCGAGGATCCACAGGACGTAGCCGAAGGGGTCGCCCCTTCCCGGGAGTCCGGCGCCCAGGCTGATCCACCAGCTGGAGGCATGGTGCCAGATGTCACCGAGACCCGCAGAAACCGGTATGAGTGCCCCGCCGGCAACGGCGTCGGCGCGGAACAGCCCGGCGAGTCCGAGAAGTGAAGCGACGGATGCGATGATGACCGCCGCGAGGGCCCCATTGCCTACCCACCCGCGTTTGCTGGTGGCCAGGGCAGCGAAATCGTCGGAGGAGTCGCCGCTGGGCTGGTGCGCCAGCGGGTCATGTTCGAGGTCGTCAGCCGGGCTGTTGTCCGAACCGATGGCCTCCATGAGCGACCGCCTGTGGCTCCACACCTCCCGCCGGGGTGTCTGCAGCTTGCGGATGACAGAGCGGCGGATCCGCCGCGACTGCCGGGCTGCCCGGCGGGCCCGCGCCACTGCCCTGGGCCTGCCCAGTGCGGCAACGGTGGCAGCCAGCTGGGAAATTCCGTGCCCCGGGTCCTTGACTGCAATGCTAAGGACCAGCTTGAAGAGACTGCCCAGCAGCGCGCCGGCAGCGTGGACCGGCACCATCCAGAGCGGCGAGTGCTTGAGCCGCAGGTGAACCTGCGCTTTTCGGGCCGCTGCGGGATTGCCCAATGCATGGGGCCGGTGGGCCACGTGGAACATGCGGGCGGCAGGGACAACCACAACCCGGTGGCCCGCGAGGCGGTTGCGCCAGCAGAAGTCGACGTCGTCTCCGCTGCCCGGAAGTGCGGGATCGAAGCCGCCCAGCTGCTCCCAGACGTCACGGCGAACCAGCATTCCGGCCGAATTCACGGCGAACGTATCGCTGCGGCCGTCGTACTGCCCCTGGTCGAGCTCATCGGCGTCGATCAGGGTGAGCCGCTCGGCCCAGCGGCTGGTGGAGAGGCCGACATCGATCAGCTTCCGTTCCTCGTGCCAGTCCAGCTGCTTGCAGCCGGCGACGGTCACGGAGGGCGCGCGCTCCACGGCGGCGAGCAGTTCAGCAAGGGCTTCCGGCGCAGGGGCGGCATCGTCATGCAGCAGCCAGATCCACTCCGGCATGGCGTCGGCCCCGCCGGCCACGCGGGGCGCGAGTCCTGCGAGGCCCTCCGAAACCGCGGCCCCCATCCCGCCTTTCCCGCGTTCATGGCTTAGGACGTTAAGTGCACCAAAGGCCCGCTCAAGGAGGGCCAGCGAATGATCGCGGGAGCCGGTATCGACGCCGATGGCACGGTCCACGGACCGGGTCTGGTCCGCCAAAGCCGAGAGGGTCCTGGGGAGATAGGCACTGCCGTTGTGGGCAACCACAACGGCAGTGACATAAACATCCTGGTGAATTAGATTGCTCGCTTCCTCAGCCGCCGGCGCTCACGCTCGGACAGGCCTCCCCAAATGCCGAACCGTTCGTCATTGGCCAGCGCGTATTCTAGGCATTGCGACCGGACGTTGCAGGCACCGCACACCTTTTTGGCATCGCGGGTGGAGCCGCCCTTCTCCGGGAAGAAGGCCTCCGGGTCCGTCTGGGCGCACAAAGCGTCAGTTTGCCAGCCGAGTTCGCCTTCGTCGTCGAAGTCCTGTTGGAAGGGCAGTCCGATCCACACAGGCTGGGCCGTGCCGGGCGCAGCCAGCTCCATGGGCGGGTCGAGGTCGTCTTCAAGGTCCCCGCCGCCTTCAAGGAGGGCCTCATGCGCGGCAAGGAATGCCGTGGCCTGGTCCTCAAGGATGCCGCTGGCATTCCGGTTGTACCGCTCCGCAGCTTCAGGATCAGCAGGATCCACGTACCAATCGCTCGGCACCCCCCGTGCACGGTATTTTGCCGTTGCCTGGCCGGCCACGACGGCATCTGCCTGGATACGCTCTGCTTGCCCCACGGCGACCCTCCTGATGTTGCAGCCTCTGCCTGGATACGTGGGCACTCGGTTGTGTGCCGGTATTTGCGCAGTCGCTTTAGATACCTAATTACACGTGTGTAACTAGGGCGAGTCAAGCTGCGGCCGGGATAATAATCACTGAAGTTCCCCAACGCCGCGTACGCCACGCCCGGGAATTTTCCTCCGCAGGCCGCCAAGCGGCGGCACCATAGGCCTGGGCGGCAAATTTGCCCGAAAAACCCCCGCCACTGGCGGGAAGTTACCCGGATTCAGCATAAATAGCAAGCACGCTTAGCATCGCGTGTGATAAACATCACTCCCGCTGCCGTGCTCCATAGCCTGTGGAGAAACCGGATGACCCGCCGCCGGACCGGTGGCAGGATGGTGCCATGACTACTCCTGCGCTCGATCTGATGGCCAGCCTTCGTTCAGGGAACTCAACGTCGCCGCGCCTTACCTGGTACGGCCCGGATGCGGAACGGGTGGAGCTCTCCGGACGGGTCCTGGACAACTGGGTGGCCAAGACCAGCAATCTGCTGCAGGACGAACTGGACGCAGCCCCCGGAATGCGGCTTCGCCTCGAGCTGCCTGCACATTGGAAGGCAATGGTGTGGGCACTTGCCAGCTGGCAAGTCGGCCTTGAAACCGTGTTGGAGGGAGGCCCTGCGGACTTCCTGGTCGCGGCAGATCCGGAATCAGTGGACGGCAGGTACGACGCCGTCATCGCCGTCGCGCTTCCTGCTCTCGCCATGCGCTGGCCGGGGGAGCTTCCTGCGGGTTGCATCGACTACGCTGCGGAAGTGCGCTCCCACGGTGACGTCTTCATGGCACATGCAGACGCGGACCCTGCTGTATCCGCACTCGTGGACCGGAAGGGCCGCGGGCACCTCCACCGTGATCTGCTCGACGATTTCGCCGTTGACCACGATGAGGGCGTGCGGCTCCATATACCTGCCGGCACCGGTCTTGAGGCAGCACTGGCGAACGCGCTCGGAGCGTGGAAGCAGGGCGGCTCCGTGGTCCTCACGCATCCTGACGTGGAGCTGACGGACAAGCTGCTGGCCGCCGAGCGTATCCACGGCAACTAGTTTTCCCGTCCTGCCTGGCTTTACGCCACCGGCCTGCCTGAGCCGGAGAGGCCGGCTATGGCTGGGCGGGACCTTCGGAGGAGGCTTCGCGTTCCGCCGCCGCCACGTGCTCCTTGGGCTGGTGGTGGAGCTCGATAAGTTCATGGTCGTGCGAGAACTCGGGTTCCTGGTCCAGTTCTTCATTAAAGACCCAGAAGCGGTATGCAAAGAACCGGAAAATGGTTCCCAGGACGAGTCCCACAACGCTTCCCGCAATGAAGAGTGACGGCTTGTCGTTGAGGTCCAGCACGTACTTCGCAAACCAGACGCACCCGGAGGCAATCAGAAGCCCCACCAGGTTCATCACGGCGAAGAGCACGGCTTCGCGCACCACGTTGGCCTGTTTGCGGTGCCTGAACGTCCAGTAGCGGTTGGCTACCCAGGAGAAGATGCTGGCCACGATGGTGGCAACGGCCTTGGCCCAGACCTCGCTACCGTGCATCGGCCCCGTGAAAAGCCAGATGTAAACCGCGGAGTCGATGACGAACGCCACACCGCCGACAGCTCCGAATTTGGCCACTTCACGCCAAAAAAGCGAGGCCAGTCCCCGAATACGATCTGCAAGTGTGCTAAACATGACCCTCCATGGCCGTATGATCTGTGGGCCACGTGGCCAAAGGCCTATTTTAGCCCCCAAAACTCTGCCCCAGCCTCCCTTGGACCGTCCCGGGATGCCCCCTTCACCTTAATTTGCCTCCTTCGGAGCGGCCGAAAGCCGGGATACCGGACGGTCTTCGGTAGGCTGGCCCATGTGACTTTTCCAGTAATAGGTGTGGTTGGCGGCGGCCAGCTTGCGCGAATGATGGCCCCAGCCGCAACAGCACTCGGTTTCGAACTCCGTGTCCTTGTTGAAGGGGACGACGTTTCGGCGGTTTCGGCCGTGTCCACGTCGCCCGTTGGCGACTATAAGGATCTGCAGACGCTGCTTGACTTCTCAGAAGGCCTGGACGTGATGACCTTTGATCACGAGCACGTGCCCACTGAACACCTCCGGGCCCTGCAGGCGGCCGGCGTCAACGTCCAGCCCGGTCCGGACGCGCTGGTGAATGCGCAGGACAAGCTGGTGATGCGCGCCGCCGTAGACCGGCTTGAACTTCCCAACCCCGCCTGGGCGTCCGTGGACGACGTTGCCGCCCTGGTCAGTTTCGGTGACAAAACGGGCTGGCCAGTGATACTGAAGATGCCGCGCGGCGGTTACGACGGCAAGGGCGTACGGGTCGTAGGGTCCGCCGAAGAGGCCGCCGGGACGGAAGAGTGGTTTGCGGCCATGAGTCCGCTCCTGGCCGAGGCAAAGGTTGACTTCACGCGGGAGCTGTCCGCACTCGTGGCAAGGACACCCGACGGGGAGGCCCGCGCCTGGCCCGTGGTGCATACGATCCAGGTGGACGGTGTGTGTGACGAAGTGATCGCTCCGGCCCTGGACATCCCCGTTGAGGTTGCGGCGGCAGCAGAAGATGCCGCCCTCCGGATAGCCGGCGAACTGGGAGTCACCGGCGTCCTGGCCGTGGAACTTTTCGAGACTCCCGGCGTGGGGGCAGGGTTTCTCATCAATGAACTCGCCATGCGCCCGCACAACACCGGGCACTGGACCCAGGACGGAGCGGTGACGAGCCAGTTCGAGCAGCACCTTCGCGCTGTCCTGAACCTGCCCCTCGGTGCCACTGATGCCCTGGCCCCCGTGACCGTCATGAAGAACTTCCTCGGCGGAGAAAACCAGGACCTGTACTCAGCATTTCCGCTGGCACTCGCGAGTGAGCCCGCGGCCAAAGTCCACTGCTACGGCAAATCCGTCCGTCCGGGCCGGAAAATTGGCCACGTGAACCTGGTGGGCACGTCCACGGCGGACGTTGATTCGGTCCGGCGCCGTGCCACGAGGGTGGCAAGCATCATCCGCGACGGGCGGGCAGCGGCGGAAGAGACGCCACAAACTTTCGAGGAGAACGCATGAGCGCCCCAGCAACGCCTGCCGCGGGTCCAGCGGCGAACCCCCTGGTGGGCCTGGTCATGGGCTCCGACTCCGACTGGCCGGTCATGGAAGCCGCAGCGGACGCCCTGGCCGAATTCGGGATTCCGTTTGAAGCAGACGTGGTCTCCGCGCACAGGATGCCCACCGAGATGATCCGCTACGGGCAAACGGCCCACGAACGCGGACTCCGCGTGATCATCGCCGGGGCCGGCGGCGCCGCGCACCTGCCGGGCATGCTGGCGAGCGTCACTCCCCTGCCGGTGATCGGCGTGCCTGTGCCGCTGAAGACACTGGACGGCATGGACTCCCTGCTGTCGATCGTCCAGATGCCGGCCGGCGTCCCCGTTGCGACGGTTTCCATCGCCGGCGCGCGCAACGCCGGACTTCTGGCTGTCCGCATGCTTGCCGCGGGAACCGATGAGCTCGCAGCTTCGCTGCGCACCGACCTTCTCGACTTTGCCGCCGACCTCAACGCTGTAGCCTCCCGCAAGGGGGCAAACCTCCGGCAGAAAGTCAGCGAGGTCTTCGCCGACGGCAACAGCTCCTTCCGGGGCAGCCGTTAGGACCGCCGGCATGTCCAGCAGCAAAGTTCCGCAGTCCGCCTCGGACACGGCCCTGACGGACCCGGTACGTTACCCGGTCAGCGCTTCCCCTCCCGTCCGCACAAAACGTGCCTTCGTGCTGGTCCTGCTGACCCTCCTCGTCCCCGGCAGCGCGCAACTCGTGGCGGGCGACCGCAGGCTGGGCCGGGCAGCACTGCGCGTGACGCTCTGCGTCTGGGCACTCCTGGTGCTGGCCTTGCTTCTGCTCATCGTCAACCGGACCGCGCTGGTCAGCATCATCACCAACCCCTTCGCATCGCTGGCCATCGTCATCGTGCTGGTGGCTCTCGCGGCCGGCTGGGCTGTCCTGTTCATCAACACCCTGCGGCTCATCCGCCCGGTGCTGCTGGCGCCGCCGGCGCGGCCCGCCGTCGGCATTGCCTTGGTGGTGGCACTGGTGCTGGGCAGCGGGTCGCTCGGCTACGCGGCATACCTGCTCAACGTCAGCCGCAACGCCATCGGCAGTATCTTCTCCTCGGGACCAGCGATCGACCCGGTGGACGGACGCTACAACTTCCTGATGATGGGAGGCGACGCCGGTGACGACCGCACCGGCCGGCGGCCGGACAGCCTCTCCGTGCTGAGCGTCGACGCCGAAACCGGCCAGACGGCCATCATCTCGGTACCCCGCAACCTGCAGAACGCGCAGTTCAGTGAGGGCTCCCCCATGCGGGCCATTTACCCGGAGGGCTACGACTGCGGCGACGAGTGCTTGATCAACGCCATCAACACCGAGGTAACCAACGAGTACGCAGACCTTTACCCCGGAGTGGCCGATCCAGGCGCCCAGGCGACTTTGGAGGCCGTGTCCGGAACGCTGGGGCTCACCGTCCAGGCATACGTCCTGGTGGACATGGAGGGCTTCTCCACGCTCATCGACGCCATGGGAGGCATCAGGATCAAGGCGGGCGGCTGGGTTCCCATGAGCGGTTATTTCGACGAATTCAGCAGGACCTACGGGATGCCGCTGGGATGGATCCCCGCCGGTGAGCAAACACTCAACGGCAACCAGGCACTCTGGTACGGCCGGTCCCGCGAGTACGTTGACGACTACGCCCGCATCCAGCGCCAGCAATGCGTGCAGCAGGCCATGCTGAAGCAGCTGGACCCTGCCACGCTCCTGTCGAAGTTCGAGGACATCGTCAACGCGGGGACCCAGGTGGTGGAATCCAACATTTCCTCAACGCAGTTGGGCAGCTTCGTGGACCTCGCCATCAAGGCGAGAGGCCAGGACGTCAAGCGGCTGACCATCGGCCCGCCGGACTTCGACGCATCATTCTCCACGGTCCCGGACTTTGACCAGATCCACGTGCGCGTGGACGAACTTCTGGCTTCTGCATCATCCGCGCAGTCGCTGGGAACCCCTGACGATGCAATTGCTGTGCCCGCCGCCGGCGGCGGACCGGTGCAGGCTGCAGGAGCCTACGCTCCTACTGCCTCCCTGCTGGCCGGCGGAAGCCTGCCGCAGCAGCCCACGCCGTCGGACTTCATCCCAGTGACCACCACACCCGACGGCGAGCCGATCACCGAAGAACTGCTGAACCAGCTCAAGCGCGAGGGTAACGAGCAGGCCATCGCCGGGCTCGTGGCCACCAATGGCCAGTGCGCCGCGCTCTAGCCCCCCTGCATACGAAAGAAACGGAACCGGTTTTGTACGAGATTGAAAACGTCCTCCGGGATTACGCCTGGGGTTCGACAACGGCGATTGCATCGCTCCTGGGACGCCCGGAATCCGGTGGGCCCGAAGCCGAACTGTGGATCGGGGCGCACACTGATTCGCCATCCGTGGCGCATGTCCCGGAAGACGGCACCGCCACTCCCCTCGATGCCTTGATCGCCAGCGATCCGGAGCATTTCCTCGGCACCGAATCAGTAGCCCGCTTTGGGCCGCGGCTGCCGTTCCTGGCGAAAATCCTGGCCGCAGCCCAGCCGCTGTCCCTCCAGGTGCATCCCAGCCTGGAGCAGGCACGTGCCGGGTTTGCCCGGGAGAACGCGGAAGGTGTGGCGGCGGATGCACCACACCGGAACTACCGCGATGATAACCACAAGCCGGAAATGATCTTCGCGCTGACCCCGTTCGAAGCCCTGTGCGGGTTCCGCCCGCCGGCGGAAACCCGGGAGCTCCTGCTGCACGTCGCCTCAGCTTGTGAATCAGTGGAAGCGCAGCCGCCTGCCGTTATCACGGCCCTGCTGGGTGACCTCGACGACGGCGACGAAGGTGCCGGCCTGCGGAAGGCGTTTGAACGCCTCATCACGGGCGGAGAAGCCGTGGCGGAAGCCACCACCCAGGTGGTGGCGGCGCTGCTGTCCCGGGGATCGCTGGCACCCTACGAAGCAGAGCTGGGAACGGCCATCAGCCTGAACGAGAAGTACCCGGGCGATCCCGGTGTGCTCATCTCCCTGCTCTTGAACCGGATCTCGCTGCAGCCGGGCGAGTCCGTCTACCTGCCCGCGGGAAACGTCCACGCCTACCTGCACGGGCTGGGCGTGGAGGTCATGGCGTCCTCGGACAACGTCCTGCGCGGCGGGCTGACGCCCAAGTTCGTGGATGTCCCCGAACTGCTGCGCACCATCGACTTCCACCCCGTGGCCGTGCCGATGCTCAATGCCGAAAAGACCGTACTGGACCAGGAGCTCTACCGGCCGCCGTTCGAGGAATTCCAGCTGCAGCGGATCGAGCTCGGGCCGAATGATGGCCCCGTCCCGCTGGCGCAGTCCGGGGCCGCCGTGGTCATCGTCGTGGCGGGCGACGTCTACCTGGACTCACCCAAGGGCGACCTGCAGCTTTCACGGGGCGGCAGCGCATTCCTCGCCGCCGCCGAGGCCCCCGTCAACGTCCACCCTGTCGCCGGGAGCACGGAGCCGGCACTGGCGTTTGCGGTGACTACCGGCCTTTAGCCGCGCCGAAGCACCAGACGCGCGCGCCCGGCCGCAGTTTTGACGAGCCGGCGCGCCGTCTGGAGGCCCTTCCGTGCCAGCGGCATGGCCTTTGAGTACGCCGGGTAGAACGGGGACAGCGGCTTTTCCCACGTTCCCAGGAGCATGTTTTCGTGCTTGGCGAACTGCTTCTTGAAGTCCGAAATACCGTCGTTGAGCAGGCCGTTGAAGTCGTACCGGGAGCATCCGTCTTCCCGCATGGACTGCAGCGCCGCCCATTTGACCCCGTAGTTCACGCGCTGCTTCTGCCCCTCGGCGGAGACGCCGCCGTAGAGCTCGAAGGCGGTGGAGCCGCTGCGGGCCAGCCAGACGAACGCCAGCATCTGCTCTCCGTCGAATGCTCCGATGATGGGTGAACCATCTCCCATGTTCCGGAAAATGTCCCGGTAGTACTGGTCCTCGTGGATACCGAAACCGGCGCGTTCCGCCGTTTCGTGGTAGATCGCGAGCACCTGCTCCAGCTCGGATTCGTTCTTGACCTTACGGAACTCCACGTCGCTGCGCATTGCCTTACGGATATTGGCGCGGGTGGACTTGGACATCTCCGCCATCAGTTCGTCATCGGACCTGCGCAGGTCCAGGATGAGCGTCCGCGGGATCAGGACCGTGTTGGTGGACTCCCGGAAACCGGCTTCGGACACCGCGGCCGCGTAGGGCGAGTCCTTGTCCCAGTCCGGTTCAATGCTCAGGGCCACGCCGCGGTGGCGGGCGGCGGCATGGTCTGCAAGGCTGCTGAGGACGGCGGGAGCGTCCTCCACCGAACACATCGGCCCCCTGGGGATGTAGACCAATGCCCGGAACGGGACAGGAAGCCGCCGGATCAGCAGCTGGGCACAGCCGATCGTGTTGTCGCCGTCGTTCAGGAGCACGCGGTCCACGGACCAGCCGTGCATCGCCTTGGTCTCGCCCCAGCCCCAGAGCTGTTGCGGGTGCCCCTGGAACCGGTCGACGTATTCGTCCCAAAGGGCGCGGTCAGTACAGGGCACAACAGCTGGAATCATGGCTTAAACC
>NZ_JARHXQ010000070.1:0-576 GCF_029222765.1 Arthrobacter sp. Cr_A7
ATGCGGGTCAAGGATTCTGTGGTGGTTATTACCGGCGCTTCAAGCGGCATCGGCCGGGCCGCCGCACTTCGCTTCGCGGGCAAGGGTGCGCGGCTGGTGTTGGCTGCCCGCGGGGCGAAAGCCCTCGAAACAGTGGCCAGGGAGTGCAGGAAGCGCGGCGCCAAGGCCCTTGCGGTTCCCACCGATGTCACTGATCCTGACGCGGTGGAGGAGCTGGCGGCGCGGGCCGTCCGGGAGTTCGGACGCCTGGACGTATGGGTCAACAACGCGGCCGTGGGTGCCTTCGGCCGGCTGTCCGAGGTGCCGCCAAAAGAATTCCAGCGCGTCCTGGACATCAATATTTCCGGCTATGTCAATGGTGCACGCGCGGCACTGGCCCGCCAGATTGCCCAGGGATCGGGCACCCTGGTCAACGTTGCCTCGATTGTGGGGGAAATCCAGTTGCCCTACTCCGCGGCGTATTCCATCTCCAAGGCCGCAAACCGTGCCCTCAGCGTCAGCCTGCGTTCGGAACTGGCACGCGACGGAGTGTCAGGGGTCAAGGTGTGCACCGTGCTTCCAGCCACCATTGATACG
>NZ_JARHXQ010000071.1:0-9448 GCF_029222765.1 Arthrobacter sp. Cr_A7
ATGGGCCAGAGCGAACGGGTCCTTCTCGGGAACCGCACCTTCGACTGGAACGAATCGGTAAGTCCCGTTCTCGCGAATTACGTGGCCGCCCGCTGGGGTGCTGAAGTGCGAACCAATAACCACGGTCGAAGTATCTGCAAACCTGTCGAGGAAACCTTGGCGCGTGGCGTTCGAAGCTTCGAGGCTGTACTCGTGGTCCCCTGACCAGTCATAACGCGCAACCTGGTACGGTCCCGACATCATGTCGCCGGTGATGACCGCGCTCTCCCCCTGGGACTGAACCAGAATCGACGTGTGACCAATCGTGTGACCGACTGTGGGAACCAGTCGAATCTCGGGGGTGAGAGATGCGTTGGCGTCAACCAGTGTGACGAGGCCAGCATCAATAATGGGCTGGACCGAGTCGTCCCATGTGGCGACGGCATCGGCTTCAGTGGAGCCAGCCGCGCGCAGTCTCGGCACTTCCTGCTGCCAATACTCGAACTCTTCCTTCACGAAGTAATAGCGCGCGTTCTTGAAGGTGGGGACCCACTTACCGTCAACCTTGTGGGTATTCCACCCAACGTGGTCGATATGAATGTGGCTAGCAAAAACACCGTCTACCTCGTCAACATTCCAAAAAGAAGTGAGCTTCTTGAAGTAGTCGGTCTGCAGGTTGTTGAAGTACGGGAAAACACGTTCGCGGTCATTACCGACTCCGGGATCGATCACGAACTTGTGAGTGGGAGTCTCGATCAGAAAAGTCTGAAGCGTGAGGTCCCACTTGCCATCGTGAATGTAAGTTGGCTTGAGCCAGTCAATTGCGTTGACGCCTTCCATTGTCGCTGTTGGAAGGTAGTCGTTGACGTACGAGACGACGTCGAATTCTGCGTTCATCTCCTCGATCTTCGAGATCGTTGTCTCGCCGACTTTCCACTGCTCCGTTGCCATGTAATCCTCACGTTCGTTCGTGCCAGTATCGGGTTTTGAGTCAAAGTACATGCTCTTGTAGAGCACTTCCGAGGTCCATTTCACAACCACCGACGTTCCGCCGACATCGGCATAAATGCCGCCGACAACAACCGTGTGTGTCAACGGTCTGGCCACTCACGGGGGTTCGGAAGCTACTTGCTTTCGAAAGTCAACTTCCTCTCGTCGACTGCAGCAGAGGTTCTCGCGGAGAGTCGCTCCGCGGGTTCGGGTTCTGCTCTTATCGCCTCGGTTCATCCAAAAATTTAGAACGGAAGCAGGGCACCGAACGGATCTGACTGAAATTGTCGACCTGTTTGACCTAAATTCACGAACTGGAGTTTCCCAGTAGGACGTCGCTAAGATGGCCATTCCCAAGGCCCCTGGAATCGCTCACGGTATTCTTCGTTCTGTGTGGTGCTGTGGTGCTGTGGTGCCAAGCCGAGGGCAACGCTTAGAGCTCGGAACGCGAGACTTCGTCAGGTACAACAGAACGTATGGATATCGCTGAACGCATCTCACGATTGGCCATGCTGCAACGCGTCCGCGTGGGTACCGCCGAGCGTCTGACAAGCGGAGCGATCGCGGGTGGATCGCGGGTTGTTCCACCGGCGGTGTACTCGGACAGGCCTTCCCAGATCTGCTTCGACCGTGCGAGGTCCATCAAGGTCGTTCGTGCAGCCTGTGGCGCGAGCATGTATGAGGTCGAGCTCGCAGCCCTCTTTGTAGACTGGGGAAATTGGCCCGCCCACATCGCCGGAGTGGATGAAGCCTTTGATCCGAAATTGAACACTCGGCGAGCGGACCCGACAGAGCAACCCCAGCGAATGTACCAGCGCGTCTATCCGTCGTATTCCTCTAAAGTCTGGGAAACAATGAGCTCGTGAGCGTTGTCGTCGTCAAGCTCATAAAGCCCCGCGACGGCGGTGCCCGCTCCGCTCGTTGCCTCGACGGTGCGCACAAGTTCATGCGCGTTGCGATCGACCGCTAGGACGTTCCACCCGGACACCAACCAGTTCGCAGCTCGTCTCACGTCCGATTCCAGACGCTGCGCCCGTCACTATCGCCACGTCGCGCGCGTCGTTCAGCTCGTTCGCGGTGCTGATTCGGGCATGAGACTTCCATGTCTACGCGTGTCTTCTGCGTGCCCTTCACAAAACGAGCGGTTACTCGGCGGCCGATAGCTTCTGCAAAGCGGCGTTTCCGAAGCCCACAGCGTTCTGGTGGTTGTACATCACGAACCTGTGGCTGAGAAGCATCTGCAGGTCACGAACGTAACGCTGCATGCGCTCATCCTGCCGAGAGATCTTGCTCGTTCCGATCGTGCTTACCAACTGCTCTTGAACTGTGCCCCAGACGCCCTTGGCTGCCACGATTGCCATCGCAACAAGCTGGTTGTCCCACTCGGGGTTGTATCCGCCCTCGCGAACGTTCTGTGCGCCAAATCCCATGAGGAGTTCGCCGCCGCGCACCACGACAGCCTCCATTGAAACGAGAACCGAGAGGGCGGTGCCGAGGTGCATCTGGTATTCTTCGAGGTCGCCAAGCATGGGCGGGGGCTCCGGGGTGAACGACATGCCCGGCTTCGACTTGATGATGCGCGCATACTCATCGGTTGCTGCTAGTCCCGCACCGACACCAACGCAGGACATAAGCAGTGAGGTGATCGAAAGCAAGGGGAGCGCAAACATCGGGTTACCGTGCAGTTCGTATCCGACCGACCCTCCCTGGATTGGCGGCACGAAGAACGGAGATTGAAGGACGAGGTGATCGGGAATGACGCTGTCGATCTCGAGAGTATTCGAGCCCGTACCCTTCAAACCCAGAACGTCGTCCCAGTCGTTGAGAATTGTGTAACCCGATCGCGGAACCAGGATGGTTAGCTGATTGCCGTCGGTATCGAAAGCACCGCCGAGGTAGTGGGTGCTGTATCGCGAACCTGACGCGTAGGGGTACGAACCTCGAATGCGGTAACCACCGTCGACCTTCTCGGCCGGGACTGAACTGATGGTCGATGTCGAGGCGATCAGGCAGGTTTCAGCCGCAAAGAGCTCGGTTTGTGTCTCTTTCGAGAAATGCATTGCTGCGATGAGCTGGTGAGATACACCGAACGCATAACTCCATGCGGTGGAGGGACAGCCACGAGCGAGTTCGATGACGACCCTGTGGAACGAGCCGAGGTCCATTTCAAAGCCACCGAAAGTCCGGGGCTGGAGCAGTCGGTAGAAGCCCGCCTCCAGGAGCTCCTGGTGAGTCTCTTCAGGGTAATAGCCGAGCTGTTCTGTCTCGGCCTGTCGTGCCAAGAGTTGGGGGCGAAGCTCGATGGCTTTCTTAATGAAGTGCGCTGCCGGATCTGACAGTTCCGACGGCGCGGGTGTCGAGGTTGTGAGTGACATTCGGATTTCCTTTAAGGAGAGTGTGATCGATGCTGTGTTACGTGGAGAGAAAGTGAACGAGTGACGGCCTAGTCGGTTCGTGTAATCTCCGATCGAGATCTACCCTGCGCGGCGGCCTTGCGGTGTTCTTAGGTCGCTCTGCTCCATGGGGGAGCTTCGGATTGCGGGAGGGCGTCACCCGCAATCCGAACCAGCGAGGTCCAGACTGGGGCGAACTGAACGAATTCACGCCAGCCTGGTCTCTACTAGTTCTCTTGCGTCTTGCGCTGCGCGATGGCATCACTCAGGAGGTCTGCCTGGCGGATGATACGACCGGCCAGGTAGAACTTTCCGGGAACCTTATCGAGCCTTGTAAAGGAAGCTACATAGGTTGTTTTGCCGTCTTCTTCGGTGAAGTCAACGGTACACACAGGCTGGTCGGCGACATCCTCGTTGGGGCTTCCCCACGTGAAGACGAGGCGTTCCGGGGCAAATACCTCAAGGTAGGTCCCGTTTGTCGGGAACTTCTCGCCGTTATCGCTCTCCCAGACGTAGTCGTAGGTTTGCCCGGTGACGGGAACATACGACACTCCCTCGCGGCCGAGCGCAGGGCGCAACCAACGCTCAATTTCACTCGGGTCGTTGTACGCTGCCCAAATGAACTCGCGTGGAGCGTCGAACGTCCGTGTGATGGTCAGCTCGACCTGATCTGCTGCGGTTCCAGTTGTTTCAGTCATCAAATTCTCCTTCGAATTGTCTGTTCTAAAGCGAGCGATTGCTGCGCTCAGATTTCGTGTGCAAGGGCCGAATCGGTCGTCGCGCGGTTCACTCTCGGAAGAACCATCCGCCGTTCGCCGACCACACCTGGCCTGACACGTAGGAGGAATCTTCGGAGAGCAAGAATGCGACGACACCTGCAAGGTCCGCTGGCTCGGCGAGCTTGGGAACCTTCAGGAACAGTTTCGAGTACTCGATCAAGCCTGCGGTGTCGGAGGAAAGGAACTTCTCGGTCATGACAATTCCGGGAGCTACGGCGTTGCAGCGGATACCTTTCGCACCCCAGGTCGCTGAGATGTGGCGAGTTAGCGCACCGATTGCGGCTTTTGATGCGCAGTAGGCGGGCGATGAATCGGTGGTGTTCGTCGCGCCGCCGGAGCTGGTGTTGACGATCACGCCGCCGCCCTGTTCGAGAAGGTGGGGGATGACAGCCTTGCAGCTCAGCGCGTAGCCGATGAGGTTCACCTCGAAGGTGCGCTTCCACACAGCGGCATCCATTTCGAGAAGGTTAGGGTCGCTTCCGAAGGTAGCGTCGGATAGGTCAGCTCCGACGTTGAACAATCCATCCAGCCCGCCGAGTTCACCGATCGATTTCTCGACGAGGTTATTGATCGAGCTTTCATCTGCGAAATCGAACTGAATTGGAACAGCTGTTCCGCCGTTGTCGGTAATGCGCTGAGCCGTTGCTCGCGCCCCATCGGCGTTGATGTCCCCGATCGCTACCGAGACGCCCTCCGCCGCAAGCCGCTCTGCTGTTGCAGCACCAATTCCTGTTGCGCCTCCCGCAACGATGATCTTCTTACCTGCGAGTCCTCGCATGCTCATGCTCCTTTGCTAGTGCGCGGCTTGTGTGCCTGTGATCAAACACTCACTGGGCCTTCGAAAGCTACTTGCGTTCGAAAGCCGTTTTCTGGTCGGCTGTGGCGGAGGTTCTCGCGGAGAGTCGCGCACGCGTACTCCCGTGCTGCTCTTTTCGCCTCGGTTCCCGTCGAGAAAATCTAAAACGGGAGCAGGCCACAGAACGGATCTGACGCAAATGGACGAGTTGCTTGACTGAAATTGTCGAACGGAGTATTTCATCGCTCTCTCATTTCGGACGAACATTCCGCCAGACCGTCGGCATCTCACCTCAGAGCCTTCGCTCGACTGTTGACAGGGAACAGACGTGGCCTGAACAAGACCATCAGGCCCGAACGTGCCCGGGTGATCCGCGATGACGGCTGAGATCCTAGGGCGGCTTGCCGTTCGTGGCCGGCCCCGCACCACCGGGGCGTTCACCTGCAACAGGTGCTCACGGGCGGCCGGTAAGTCTGATTCGATCAGGTGGGCGACGTAAAAGCGGTGCAGCGAGTGGATGTCCAGGCCGGGGAGAGGCTCAGGTCCTCGCAGTGCCGGTTGAACCTTCGGTTCAGCGCCGTCTCCGAAACGAGGGTGCCCCGTTCGGAGGGGAACAGGTCCAGGCCGACGGTCATGTGCGGGTGGCCGTGTTCTAGACAGTCGGCAACGATTTCTGTGGACCAGTCGAACACGGTCAGGACGCTGCGGCGCTTAGGTGATGAACTCTTCATGGCCTTCCCGTAGCGGACCCGGAGGACCCCGTACTGCCGAATTTCCGGGCGTGCGGGTTCCGGGCAAAATCGATAGTCCGCAGGTGCCTGACCTCGTTGTGGCTGCGATCCTGCTTGCATTCTCATCTTTGACTTCGGCTGAGCGCTTACGAGCGACGCCAGATGCGACTACCGTCGGTTCGCGTAAGGAGTCTCGTGTCAGCGCCACCTTCATGTATAGCCAAACGACTGCCCCGTCCCCTGTTACATCAACACAGCCTCGCATCTCGCTGGCGTCACTTTCGACAACGTACAGATACCAACCAACCTTCACCACCACAGCTGCGGCGACTCGGTAGGCTATCTTGGGCTTCAGTGTTGGGCGGCAATCTTCCGCAGCAGCTCTTCGAGCAGGAGTGTTTCTCCGGGCGTGAGGTTCTTCTCGACATCGCCGAGCGTGGCTCTAAGTGCGATCGCATGTTCCGCTGCGGGCGCGGACGCGTTTGCGGCTGCTCTGTTTACCGGCTCGGTTGCGACCGCTTCGATCATGGCTTCCCGCACCGCCTCTGAGAGACCGCTTACCCCGAAGGGACCTTGCGCGAGGATTGTGAGGACCACTCCGACACTTGCCGCTTGGATCATGGCTGCGGCCTTTTCAACATCAATACGCAGCCGACCGGCTCTAGCGACGGCGCCCACGAGGCCGCGGAGGATGTCGGCGGCCTGGTCCGCGGACCTGAGGCCCCGCCCTGCGTCAGGTTCGCCGTACATCAGCACGTACAACGCGGGATTCTCGCACCCGAATGCGACGTGCAGATCCCATCCTGCCCGCAGATCTTCGACTGGATCCTCCGTTCGAGGATGGGCAGCCTTTGACTCGATATAGACCCGAAACCCCTCGGTAACCACGGCATCCAAAAGCCGCGCCTTGTCCCCGTACTGCCTATAGATCGTCTGCGGCTGGACACCCGCTGCCGCGCTAACGGACCGCGTCGACACCGCTTCCCGTCCCCCCTCACGGAGAAGGACCGCTGCCGCTTCCAAGATGCGGACACGGGGAGACCGATTGTCCTCTGACTCAAGCACAAACCAATGGTAACGCAATCGCGTTACCGTTGTTGCGTTACCAGCGATCTCATGATTTAGTTAACACCGATCCGCCCGAACGGTCGAGCGGCAAGTCACCCCCTTAACACAACTAGAAAGCAGCACCATGAAAACGCAATCCATCGCCCTCATCACCGGCGGAAACCGCGGCCTGGGCCGCGCGGCAGCACTTGCCCTCGCCGACGCCGGCACCGACGTCGTGATCACCTACCGATCGAACCACGAAGAAGCCGACGCCGTCGTTGCCGAGATCACCGCCCGCGGACGCCGCGCCGTGGCACTGAAGCTGGACACCACCCAGTACGACACCTTCCCGGCATTCGCCACCGAACTTGCAACCGCGCTCACCGAGATCTGGGACAGGGACTCCTTTGACTTCCTCGTCAACAACGCCGGCGTCGCCGCATGGACTACAGTCGGCCAGACGACCATCAACGACTTCGACACCATGGTCGGCGTTCACTTCAAGGGCGTCGTATTCCTCACCCAGGAACTGCTCCCGCAGCTCGCCGACGGGGGCCGCATCCTTAACGTCTCGACCGGGCTGAACCGCTTCGTCGGCACCGGGTTCAGCATCTACGCCTCCGTCAAGGCGGCCATCGACACCTACACCCGGTACCTCGCCAAAGAACTCGGCGAACGCGGTATAACCGTCAACTCGATCGCACCCGGCCCGATCGCAACCGACTTCGGCGACGGCATCGTCCGCGATAACGAGAACATCAACACCTTCTGGGCCTCCCAAACCGCACTGGGGCGCGTCGGCTTGCCCGATGACATTGGCGGAGCCATCGCAACCCTATTGGCGCCTGGCGCCAGCTGGATCACCGGTCAGCGCATCGAAGCCTCAGGCGGCACCCTGCTCTAACCCCAACCCCAGCAAGAAATCAACACCGCCTATGCACCCACAGCGCATGGGCCGCGTACTTCTTCCCGCACTCCGCGGCCATTGGACAGAACTTCATGACAGCTATATGTCGGAACCTACGGTTGACGGAAGGTGAAACGCATCGACAGCGGCGAAAATTCACTCCGCCCGTAAACTCCGAGGCCAAGAAAAGTCACCCGGTGAGATGGCCACCCCCGGCATCGGGACTGTCTGAATAACGGTGTGTGGGGTCCGGCCTGATCCGAAAGGAGACGGCCGTGTCAGAGTCCACGACCGAGATGACAGGGGTGATGGTCGATCCTGTGACGGGAGAGATCATCGATCAGAAGGAGCTTGCGGAGCGGTTGCTCGCGCAGGCCAAGGAGCAGGGCGTGAGCCTGGTAGGCCCGGGCGGGCTGCTGAACCAACTCACCAGGAACGTGCTCGAGACCGCGCTGGAAGCCGAGCTGACAGAGCACCTCGGGCACGAGCACGGCCAGACACCGGTCGCAGCCAACATGCGCAACGGCACCAGGTCAAAGACCGTGCTGACCGAGATCGGTCCGGTCGAGATTGAGGTGCCCCGGGATCGGGACGGCTCGTTCGAACCAGTGATCGTGCCCAAGCGGAAACGGCGTCTGGACGGGATCGATCAGATCGTGCTCTCCCTGTCTGCCCGGGGGCTGACCACCGGGGAAATCGCCGCGCACTTCGAGGAGGTCTACGGGGCCAGAGTCTCTAAAGACACCATCAGCCGCATCACGGAGAAAGTCGCCGGGGAACTGGCCGAATGGTCGGCCCGGCCTTTGGATCCGCTCTATCCGGTGCTGTTCGTTGATGCGGTCGTGGTCAAGGTCCGTGACGGGCAGGTGCGCAACACCCCGTTCTACGTCGTCATGGGCGTCACCGTGAACGGGGAGCGGGAGATTCTGGGCATCTGGGCCGGCGATGGTGGCGAGGGTGCCCGGTTCTGGCTGCAGGTCTTCTCCGAGCTGAAGAACCGGGGCGTGGAAGATGTGTTGATCGCCGTCTGCGACGGGCTCAAGGGCCTGCCGGAGGCGATCACCACCACCTGGGAGCGGACGGTCGTGCAGCAATGCATCGTGCACCTGATCCGCAACAGCTTCCGCTACGCCGGACGCCAGCACCGCGACGGCATCGTCAAGGCGCTCAAGCCCGTCTACACGGCCCCGTCCGAGCAAGCGGCGAAGGACCGGTTCGCCGAGTTCACTGCCGAATGGGGCCAGCGGTATCCGGCCATCGTCCGGCTCTGGGAATCCTCCTGGGCCGAGTTCGTGCCCTTCCTGGAGTACGACGTGGAGATCCGACGGGTCATCTGCACGACGAACGCGATCGAGTCGATCAACGCCCGCTACCGAAGGGCGGTGAGGGCCCGCGGGCACTTTCCGAACGAGACCGCTGCCCTGAAATGCCTGTACCTGGTCACCAGATCTCTTGATCCAACCGGCGGCGGGCGGGCACGCTGGGTGATGAGGTGGAAACCTGCACTAAACGCGTTCGCGATTACCTTCGCGGGCCGGTTCGAAAGAACCACTCAATAATGAAAACCGGCCGGACCCCACACACCGTTTATCGGACAGTTCCCCGGCATCCCCTTAGCCACCCTTTACAAGTGGTTTTCGGGTTGTTTCGACTAAGCGAGTCGTGCCACGGAGTGGCCGGTTGGAGATCCTCGTAAGCTACCGCGTCGGCGGTTGCGCGGTGTGTGGTTCGAAGCGGACGAACATGGCTTTGAAGCCGGGGGTGTTGGATTCGCGGGCGACGTTTTCCTTGTGGACCAGGGCGTTGGCTTCGGGGAAGTACGC
>NZ_JARHXQ010000072.1:0-447 GCF_029222765.1 Arthrobacter sp. Cr_A7
ATGGTTCCCACCTGGAAGTAGGTGAGGGCCTTCAGGCCCGTCATGCCCACCTTTTTCAGGTCCGCGACGCTGGCGATGCCGCCAACGATCGTGAGGAACACGATGGGGCCGATAAGCATCTTCATCGCATCAACGAAGGTGGTGCCGATGGGTTCCATGGCGATGCCGACACTGGGCGCGAGCCAGCCGACAAGGATACCGACGACGATGGCGGTCAGTACCCAAAAATACAGTTGGCGGTACAAAGGTGTTTTGCGGGCCGGGCTTTGTGCTGTGTGCGCGCTGCCGGCAGAGCTGATGTGATCCATGATTCCTACCTCGTTGTGGAATGTCGCTGGAAGATGTGGTCAAAGGTGGGCATGACGGAGTGGCGGCGGCGACTTGCTGCACCGCCGCCGACTCCGGGCGGGTTTGCTGCTGCCGGCCGGGGTTGTCTCCCGGCTGATT
>NZ_JARHXQ010000073.1:0-4059 GCF_029222765.1 Arthrobacter sp. Cr_A7
ATTCCGGGACTTCCAGCTGGAACCCGCAGCGGCAGCGCAGCACCCTGGTGGGCAGGCACACGGCGCTGAGCCCGCTTCCGCTGGTGCTGCTCCGGTAGCAGAGCCGCTCGATCTCGAACTCGGCTTCCTCCATGGGAAAGCCGCAGTGGATGTAGTCGTCCCCGAAAACGATCACTTTCGCCATCCAGCGCACCTGGTGCAGTGCCGCCGCAACATCGGCGGCGTAGGCAAGGTGCTCCTGGAACAGGTTGCAGTCATTGCAGGTGTAGGAGACGGTGACCAGGTCCCCGCCCACGGCTCCCAAGGCCATGATGGCGTGGATGGTGAGCCGGTGTTCGGTTCCGCAGGTCCCGCATTGGAGCGGCCGTGGCTGGGGGTGCCGGGGATTCGAGGTAGACATGATGCCTGCTCATTCCGCGATGTGCATCCGGGCCGCCGGCATCCTGCAGCGGCTAACGCCCGTGGCCCTGCACGCGGCGGCGGGCGGCAGTCCCCGGCGACAGTGCGGAGGGGGCTTCATCCGAATCTACGTCACCGGCGTACGGCTGTACAGGGTTTTGGGGGTCAGCCGCCGATCGGCGAAAGCGCCAGTGCCAGGACGAAGGCCAGGGCAGCCGTGGCGGCCGGCGTCAGGACCCAGAGGCCCACGATCTGGATCACCAGCTTCCGGTTGGTGACCGAAAAATGCTGGTTCTCACCCGCACCCAGGACGGCCGAGGTGACCGTATGCGTGGTGGACAGCGGCCAGTGCAGCCCGATGGCGCCCAGGAACAGTATGACGGCGCTGAAGATTTGCGCCACAGAGCCCCGCAGCGGATCGATGCGGGTGATCTTGTATCCGATGGTGTGGGATATCCGCCAGCCGCCGAACAGCGTCCCCGCCGTAATCATCACCGCGGAAAGCAGGGCCACCCACATGGGGATGGTGCCGCCGTCGGAATAGCCTGCGGCCAGGAGGGAAAGCAGCAGGACCGCGCTGACCCGCTGCCCGTCCTGCAGGCCGTGGCCGAAGGCGACGGCCCCCGCCGCGATGGCCTGGCTGCGGCGGAACCGCTGGTTGACCACGTTGGGCTGGGTGTGGCGTGCCGCCCAGGTGGCGGGGTAGACCAGCATGAATGCTCCGCTGTAGGCCACCAAGGGGGACAGGACCAGCGGGAGGACCACCTGGAACAGCAGCGACTGGTCCACGCCGCCCACGCCGGTGCCGCCCACCGCCAGGCTCGCCAGACCGGCACCGGCCAGGCCGCCCACCAGCGCATGGGTGGAGGATGCGGGAATACCGCGCCACCACATCAGCAGCCCCCAGGCGAAGGCGCTCGCCAGTCCCGCCACCACGATGCTCAGGCCGTCCGTCCCCGGCGGCAGGGTGATCCAGTGCTGGCTGACGGCCACGGCCAGGGTGGCACTCAGCAGTGCACCAATGAAGTTGAAGAAGGCGGCCAGCAGTACCGCGACGCTGGGAGTCAGCGCACGGGTACGGGTGGCCACCGCAACCGAGGTGGAGACGTCGCGGAAGCCGTTCAGGAATGCAAACCCGGCGGCCAGCAGGACCACCACGCCGAAGATGACTGGCGTCACCCTAGGATTCCTTGACGATGATGCTGCCCACCTGGGTGGCGATCCGCCGCATGTCCTTGGTGACCTCCACCAGCTGGTTGGCGATGTCCCGGTTGCGCGAGTACTGCGCCCACTTCATGTCCTTGATCATGTCCGCCACCCACACCCGGTGCGTCCGCTCGGCGCGTTTGGCCAGGCGCAGGATTTCGATCCAGTAATCCTCAAGGTCATCGAGGTTGTTCAGCCGGCGCATGGCATCCACGGTCAGTTCGGCCTGCCGGCTGATGATCTCCAGCTGGTCCGCCGCCCGCTTTGGCAGCCGCTCCAGCTTGTACAGGGCCACCAGCTCCGCGGCGGCGTCCAACTTCTCCATGGCTTCGTTGAGGTAGCGGGAGAGGGCGTACATGTCCTCCCGGGGGAGCGGGTTCACGAAGCTGGTGCGCATGTGGGTCAGGAGGGCGAAATGCAGTTCCGCGGACTTGGCCTCGTGGTTGTGCATGTCCTCAACGAGTTTGCCGTGTTCCGCCGCGGGGACTCCCAGGATTTCCGCGAGGGTGGCGCCGGCCAGCACAATCTGCTGTGCCATCTCAGAGAGGAGGTTCAGCCCGGCGGGCTCCTGGGGAAAAAGGCGCAGCTTCACAGTAATTACCGGTCTCCGGGGAAAGTACAGGGCGGGGATTGCCGCCGTGTGACTTGACCCCGGCAGGCAACTGACGCTAACTCTACCGGTCCGTAACTGCACGGCTGAAAAGGGCCCGCGGAAAATCGGCTGACAGGAAACGGGCAGAAAAATGGTGCCGAACCGGATACGCCTCTCGGCGGTAGGCCGCTCTAGGCGGCTGAGTGTTGAAGCCCGGGGGTTTCGCGGTTCGGCACCGGTTTCAGTTTTCTACGTTGCCGCCCGCAAGTCAATCTTGACAGGTGGGCCACTGCGGGGGACGGGTCAGTCCAGTTCGCCCAGACGCCATGCGTTGGCGGCGTGTTCCAGGTCTTCGGCTGTTTTGACCAGCTGGTGCGAATTGCGGGTCAGCCTGCTGGCGTGCGCCTCGTTGGCGTGCTCGGCGCCATCGGCGATGGTTGCCTGGCCCAGGGCTACCACGCGGCAGAAAGCGGCGGAACGTTCCAGTGCGACGTCGAACTCGCCGTCGAACGCCCCGGACAGGATGGCATCGGCCATGGCGATCATCTCGTCCGCACCGGGAGGCTCGGCTGCACCTGCCACCACGTTGGAGACCTGGGCGGTGTCCTTGCCCGCACGGAAGTACACGGAGATGCGCTGCGGGTCCTGGACGGTGGCGGCACGCAGGGCGTAGAGCCGCCACAGCGCACCGGGAAGGGAACGGGCGGGGCTTTCGGCCCACATCTCGGCGATGGCTTCCAAGCCCTGCTCGTCAGCGAGCTTCACGAGCCGTTCGGTGACAACTGGATCGTCGCTGTCCCGGCCGTGGCGGACCAGCGCCTGGGCTGCAAGGTGGGCGGCCTCCGAGACGCGGGCGGGATCGGCGCCGCCCGCGAACGGCTCGAAGTCGATGGGAGCGAAGGGTTTGGGCTTGTGGTGCCGGTTCGCGCCGCCGTAAGGACTGGATCCTGCTTGCTCACTCATGCCCCCACGCTACTCCTGTGCCGCAATGGAAATCGAGCATCCGGGGGCCCTCTTCCATGTCCGACGGCGGCGCCCGGGTTGTGTGCGGAGACGCCGGAACCATGGGTTAGAGTATTAACGTCCAGAAATGGATTGGGCCGGACGGGCGGACACAGCGTGTTCCAACCAGCCGGCAGGGGCCTTTAGCTCAGTTGGTAGAGCATCGGACTTTTAATCCGTGGGTCGTGGGTTCGAGCCCCACAGGGCCCACCCATTGAGGGCCGGAATTCAGCGGAAACGCGGCGTTCCGGCCCTTTCCTGTTTCCTGTCTAGGCGCTTCGTGGGGACATTTTGGCGACATCGCTTCTGGTGGCCTGCTGCACGAGCGCTTGGGTTCTGGCTGTTTCTAGGGCGTGGGATACCTCATCCAGCCTGTCCGGCCAAAGGTGGCCGTAGGTGTTGAGCGTCTCCGTGGCATCCTTGTGTCCCAACATGAGCTGAACGACTTTGACGTCAGCCCCGGCCCCGCGGTGAAGCGGCCTAACGCATTCGTTGAAGTGGCTCTGGCTTCATAAACCTGGCGGGTGTGGCCGTGGGACGTTATTTATGGCCGCACCAACGAATCGCATAGGATGTGCCAGCAGCAGCGGAGGGTTGCTGATGGTACGACTAGGCGGAAATATGGTGAGCTACGAAGATGCTTTGGGGCTAACAGCGGTTGACGGGAGCCCTACTGCTACGCCTGCGCACAGCGTAGAAACGCTTGCTAAGTTCCAGCACAAAATCACCACGATCGTTGATATCTACGCCCGCCTGCATCTCCGTGCTCGCTTCTGGAGTCGCACCGTCCTCCTGATCACTCTCAGCGTCTCTGCCATAAGCGCAGGTATGAATCTTGTAACCCTCTGGATGCCTCCGCC
>NZ_JARHXQ010000074.1:0-4824 GCF_029222765.1 Arthrobacter sp. Cr_A7
ATTGAATGTCATCCGTTGGCATCCCAAGGAGATTGTTTTGGCCCTCGTATCAACGCCAGCCTCACTGGAGCAAGCCCTCCCGGCCACACTGGATAACGCCGAAGTTCTCCGCATCCGTAATGATTTCCCGGTCCTGGACCAGCTCGTCAACGGACGGCCACTGGTTTATCTGGACTCCGGGGCAACCTCACAGAACCCCCTCAGCGTCATTGAAGCCGAGCAGGAATTCTATGAGCAGCGGAATGCGGCCGTGCACCGTGGCGCCCACCACCTTGCCGTGGAGGCCACCGAAGCCTTCGAGGACGCCCGGCAGACAGTGGCCGACTTCATTGGCGCCGACTACTCGGAGACCATCTGGACGTCCAACGCCACCGAAGGCCTGAACCTCATCTCCTACACCCTGTCCACAGCGGGACTGTGGGCTGCCCAGGGCCGGGGTGACGCCGGGCTGGCGGACCTCGCCCTGAAGCCCGGCGACGAAATTGTGGTGACCGAGATGGAACACCACGCCAACCTCATTCCCTGGCAGGAGCTGGCGTTCCGCACCGGTGCCACCCTCCGTTACATTCCCATCGATGACGCCGGTAGCCTCCGGATGGACCAGGCCGGGGACATCATCGGAAGCCGGACCAAGGTTCTTGCCTTCACGCACGCGTCCAATGTCCTGGGCACCATCAACCCGGTCCGGGAACTCGTGGCCCTGGGCCGCGCCGTGGGCGCTTTGGTGGTCCTGGATGCCTGCCAGTCGGCACCGCACATGGTGCTGGACGTCAAAAAACTCGATGTGGACTTCGCCGTCTTCTCCGGGCACAAGATGCTCGCCCCCACCGGAATCGGCGTGCTCTACGGCAAGCAGGAACTGCTGGATATCCTGCCGCCCTTCCTGACGGGCGGTTCCATGATCACCACCGTCACCATGGAGCGTGCCGAGTATCTGCCTGCCCCGCAGCGCTTCGAGGCCGGGACCCAGCGCATCTCACAGGCCGTAGCCCTGGCCGCGGCAGCAAACTACCTGACGGAAACCGGGCTGGACCGGATCCACCGGTGGGAAAGCGAACTCGGGGGACGGATGGTGACCGGTCTTGAATCGATTCCCGGCATCCGCGTGCTGGGTCCGGCCGCCGGCAGGGAACGGATTGGGCTTGCAGCGTTCGACGTCGAGGGCGTCCATGCCCACGACGTGGGGCAGTTCCTGGACTCCAGGGGGATCGCCGTGCGTGTTGGCCACCACTGCGCGCAGCCGCTGCACCGCCGGCTGGGGCTGACCGCCACCACCCGCGCCAGCGCCTACCTCTACAACACCACCGATGACGTGGACCAGTTCCTGGATGCCGTGGCCGGCGTACGGGCCTATTTCCGCGCCTAGCCGGAAGATCGAAGGTAACCCATGAGTTTGGACCAGCTGTACCAGCAGATCATTCTCGACCACTCCAAAGCCCGCCACGGCAGCGGCCTCGCCGGAACCGTGGCTCCCGAGGGCGCGTCCACAGGGCAATCCCACCAGCTCAACCCCGTGTGCGGGGATGAGGTGACCCTTCGCCTTGCGGTGGAGGACGGAAAGGTGGCCCAGGTTTCCTGGGACGGGGCGGGCTGCTCCATCTCCATGGCATCGGCCTCGGTGCTCACGGAGCTTGCGGAGGGCATGACCGTGGCGGAACTGCATGAGGTCATTGACAGCTTCCGCGAAGTCCTGCGGTCCCGCGGCAAGATCCACGCCGATCCGGACCTGCTGGGGGACGCCGCGGCGTTTGAAGGCGTTGCCCGGTACGCCGCACGCGTGAAGTGCGCCATGATTTCCTGGGTTGCCGCGGAGGATGCGCTGAACCAGGCGGCCTGATACGCCGGCGCGGATACAAAAAGACCCTCCTCCCCGTGAACTGCGGGAGGAGGGTCTTCCGGTTTAACGCAACTTACCCGAACAGCCCCATGATGCCGATGACGGCCGTGGCGGCTCCCAGCACCATCGAGATGCTGACCAGCACCACGTGGACCGTCAGGAACTTCGTGGCCTTGCCGGCGGCATCGCGCGCACGCGGGTCCTTCATGACCCGGCGCAGGAACTGCGGCCAGACCACCAGGGACCAGACGCCGGCCACGATCAGGACCAGGGCAGCGAAAACGGGCAACTCCACGGAACTAGTGGCTTTCCAGCCAGGCCTGCGCCTGCTTGGCCTGCAGGTTCAGGGCCTTGGCCACCATGGGCTCGGCAGCGTCTGCGATTTTGCCGCCCAGGAACGGCACGGAGGACTTGACCTCGCCTTCGAGCTCAACGCGGGTTCCGCTGGCCTCAGCCACCAGCCGCTGCACAGCGGTGACGTCCACGGGTGCGCCCGCGATCTTGAGGGAGATGTTGCTCTGCCGGGAGCCGTCCGCGGCGGGAGCGGCCCAGCTTTCCACCTGGGTCACCTTCAGGTGCTCGCCCACGAACTTGCGGGCGAATTCGGGAAGGCGGGTGGTGGGAAGGGTCCGCACCGACGTGGCGCTGAACGCACCGGCGACGTCACCGTCAACGGTGAAGGATTCCAGGTTGCCGCCCACCAGCTGGCTGACGTGGCGCTGGAAATCCTCGTTCACCAGGACAGCTGCAACGCTGTCGACGGAGTGCGGAAGGGTGGTGGTAGCGCTCAGGGCCATGGGTCCTCCTGGGACATTGGGGAACGGATTTAACTCAAAACATCCTACGGTGTCCCGGCCGGGCGCTCCGCATCGACGAGCTTTTGCGCGGCCCCGGTGATGTTCCGTGCCATGGCCGGGAAGATGAGGCTGTGGAACGGCAGGACGGCCAGCCAGTACAGCCGGCCGCTCAACCCCTTGGGGAAGAAGATGGCCCGTTGCCGGTAGCGGCTGCCGGTTCCGTCGGGTTCCACGGACAGCTCCAGCCAGGCCCGCCCGGGCGCCCGCATCTCGGCACGCAGCCGCAGCAGCCGGCCGCGGTCGATCCGTTCCACCCGCCACCAGTCCACCACTTCGCCGATGGCCAGTGTGTGGGGATGCCGGCGTCCGCGGAGCAGTCCGGCGCCTCCGGTCAGTTTGTCCAGCCACCCGCGCACCTGCCAGGCAAGGGGCAGCGAGTACCAGCCGTTCCGGCCGCCGATGCCTTCGATGACGGTCCACACATGGGCCGGGTCAACGTCGCCGTGGAACGTCCGTTCGTCGATGTACACCTTGTGTCCGGCCCAGTCAGGGTCGCTCGGCAACGGGTCCGATGCCACGCCGGCGTTGGCCCAGGTGGTGACCACCTGGCCGTCCCGTTCCTTGCCCAGCGCCAGGGCGACGGCGGTCCGGTAGGGGGTCAGGCCGCCGTCGGGCTGTGGCACGTACTGGTCGATGTCATGTTCGTTGGACACGGCGTCATGTTGCAGGGATTGGACCAGCGGTACCGCCATGGAGAGCGGGATGGGCGTGGTCAGTGCCACCCACATGCCTGCCAGCTTCGGCGCCGGGACGGGCAGCGCCAGCACCACCCGGTAGGGCAGGCCAGCTTCCGCGGCGTACTCCTTCATCATCCCCGCGTAGGTGAGCACCTGCCGGCAGCCGACGTCGAACGTCCGGTTGATCGGCCCGTCCAGCGACGCCGCGGCCACCAGGTAGTACAGGACGTCGCGCACGGCGATGGCCTCGATCCGGTTCCGCACCCAGCTGGGTGCGGGCATCAGGGGCAGCGTTTCGGAAAGGTGGCGGATCATTTCGAAGGACGCCGAGCCGGAGCCGATCACCACGCCTGCCTGGAAGACGACGGCGTCCACCGGGCTGTCCAGGAACACCTGGCCCACGGCCTCCCGGGAACGCATATGGGTGGAGAGCTCCACGCCCTTGGGGTGCAGACCCCCCAGGTAGACGATCCGGTCAACGCCGGCGTCCGCGGCTGCCTGGGCGGCGGTCCGGGCCATAGCCTGCTCCTTGGCCTCGAACCCGGCCCCGGCGGCCATGGAGTGCACCAGGTAATAAAAGACGTCGACGCCGGCCAGCGCCGCCCGCAGCGCGTCGCCGTCGTCTAGGCTGCTTTCCACAACCTCCACGTCGTCCCGCCACGGCACCCCGGCGATCTTGTCAGGGGAACGCACCAGCACCTTGACGCTGTGGCCTGCCTCCAGGAGCTTGGGCACCAGCCGGCCGCCGATGTAGCCGGTGGCGCCGGTGACCAGGACGGTTTTCGGTGACGCCTGCAGTTTTTTGCTTTCGGTCATGCCTGTCTCCTTTTCGTCCCCAGCAGTTCGGAGCCGAAGCCACTGTGGACGGGGCTCCGGTTGCCTGGCCGGTGTGGCCAGCCTAGCCGCCACATCCGGTGGAGGCTTTCCGGATCCGGCCACAGCCATGTCGCCGGTGCGCGGTAGGCTGGGGGTACCCGGGATTCGCAGCGAATTTCGGGTTTTCGCGTTGCCTGCGATCCATGAACACCACAGGAGCTTCTGCCATGAGCCTTCCCGGCCCGTCCACCGCCGGCCAATCCACCCCAGGCCCGTCACTGGACGGCCTGCGCCGCGTACTCGCCACGGACCAGACCTTCGCCCGCGTCCGGGCCGAGGCCGCCCGGGGATTTTCCGTCCGGGGCCAGGACTACCAGATCAGTGCACCTGCCGGGCTGCGGGCCGTACTGCTCGCCGAAATGGCGGACGGGCTGACGGCCGCCACGGCAGAACAGCCCGGTGGCGCAGAGCCCGGCGTGGTGCTGGCCGTCACCGCCACGGGCCGCGAAGCCGAGGACCTGGCCGCCGCCCTACGCGCCTACCTGCCGGCTGACGCGGTGGCGGAGTTCCCCAGCTGGGAGACCCTCCCGCACGAGCGCCTCTCGCCGCGCTCGGACACCGTGGGACGCCGGTTGTC
>NZ_JARHXQ010000075.1:0-6995 GCF_029222765.1 Arthrobacter sp. Cr_A7
ATTGCCCTTTTCGCTTGTCAAAACGGCGCTTTCGGAGCAATCGATGCGGACGTCAGCTGGCCAGCCAGATGTCCGGTCCGAAGACCTCATAGTGGATCCGGGTGGCCGGGATGCCGGCGTTGATGGCCTCGTTGCGGATGCTCTTCATGAAGGGCAGCGGCCCGCAGAGATAGAGGGATGCTTCGGCCGGCAGGTCTACTTCCCGCAGTGACATGAAGCCCTCCCGGGCGCCCGCCTCAGGCTTTTCCAGCCACAGCTGGAGTTCGGCACTGTCCAGGCGCTGCACGTCAGCCGTCATCTGGCCGCGCAGGGCCCAGCTGTCCAGGGTACTTTCGGCGTGCAGCACCAGGACCTGCCGGTCCGTTCCGGCCTCGGCGAGCGAACGCAGGATCGAAGCCGTCGGGGTGCAGCCGATTCCTGCGGAGGCCAGGACCACCGGGCCGTCTCCGTCCTTGAGGGTGATCTCGCCGTACGGGTTGGAAATCTCGAGGATGTCGCCCACCTGCACATTGTTGTGAAGCACGGGGGAGACCTCGCCGCCGTCGTCCAGCTTGGTGGTGAAGGTGCGGCTGGTGCCGGCGTCCGCGGACAGTGAATACTGGCGGACCTGCCGCAGGCCTTCGGGCAGGACCACCCTGACGCTGACGTACTGGCCCGGGAGCGCCGCGGTGACCGGCGTATCGTCCGCCGGCTCCAGCGTGAAGGTCATGGCACCCGTGCCGGCCGGCGTCTTGGCCGCAACCCGCCAGGGCGTCCACATCCGGTCATTGGCCTGGCTGGCGTACAGCCCCTTTTCGATCTTGACCAGGGCATCGGCCATCAGCCAGTAAACCTCGGTCCAGGCTTCGGCGATCTCCGGGGTGATGACCTCGGCGAGGTCCTCGGCGATGGCGGCGAACAGGTGCTCGTAGACCACCTGGTACTGGGGCTCAGTGATGCCCAGGGAAGCGTGCTTGTGTGCGATCCGGGACAGGACGGCCTCGGGGAGCGTGCCCGGGTTGCTGAGCAGGTGGCCCGCGAACGCCGCAATGCTGCCTGCAAGTGCCTGCTGCTGGTTGCCTGACCGCTGGTTGGAGCGGCTGAAAAGTCCGTCCAGCAATTCGGGGTGGGCCGCGAAAAGGCGGGAGTAGAACTTGGGCGTGATCGCGCCGATCCGCGACCCGACCAGCGGAAGGGTGGCTTCAATGACGGGGCGGGACTTTTCCGAGAGCATACGGACTCCTGAGATAGCGGCCGGGGCCTTCGTCCGGCCAGTCACGAATACAAGCATTTGATATGCGTGTATTCACACGTCAAGTTCTACAGCTTGTAGAAGATGAAATCAACTTACGCGGACGGACGTTGCCGCGGTGTTCCGGGCCATGGTGCGGGGAGGCTAAAGGCCTGGCCGGAGGCCGATCATGGAGAAAACGGGAGCCATCTGGCGGGAGCCCGGCAGGTCTGCGATCACCACGGCATCGAGCTCCCGGTAGAACGCCTCCCGGGCCCGTGCCAGGGCGCCGCGCAGATGGCACTCGTTGATGAGCGGGCAGTTGCCGCTGGGCGCGACGCACTCCGCCGGGTCGCTGCGGGTGTCGAGTTCGCGCAGGATTTGCCCCACGGTTGCCGTGCGTCCCGCGTGGCTCAGACGGGATCCGCCCGCCCTGCCCCGGACTACCTCGATCAGGCCCATGATCCGGAGCTTGGCCATGGCCTTGCTGACGTGGTTGTAGGGCGTTCCCACCGCATCGGCGATGTTCTGGGTGGTGAGCAGCTCACCGCCGGGAACGGCAGCAAGCACCATCAATGCCCGCAGGCTGACGTCGGCGAAGGCGTTGATCTTCATGGCCGGACCGCGGTCTAGTCCACCCAGATTGAGGGTTCGTAGGTGTCCGCGCCCAATTCGCCGAACTCCCAGGTCCTGGTGGCCGGGTTGGCTGCATAGGGCAGCACGGCAGCAAAAACCGATCCGTCCCGGTGTTCCGCGGCCACGTGGATGGCGTCCGAATCCTCTTCCACCAGCAGGATGTCGCAGACCACGGCGGCCGCCCGGAAGTCGTCCCGGTTCTGCCGCAGCAGGGCCTGTAAATCGCTGATCATGGCGTCGGCGTCGAAGTCCGCGTCCGTTCCCTCCGCCGCGTCGGCCGGGGAGACAGCCACGAGCCGCACCTCGCCGTCGTTCTGCACCGTCAGGGCGAAAGGCATGAACCCGCCGTTGCGCTGGAGTTGCTCCTGGGCGGCGCTGACGCCCGTTCCCAGGAGGTTCTCCAGGTCAGTGGCCGTGCCTTCCGGAACAGAATCACGCCAGCCGGCCTGTTCTTCTGCTGCTGGCCCCGTATGGTCCGCCATCCCGTATTAGGCCCGGACGATCGACAGGACGCGGTCGCGGATCCGTTCCATGGTGCCGCGGTCCGTTGCTTCGGCGTTGAGCCGCAGGAACGGTTCCGTGTTGGACGGGCGCAGGTTGAACCAGTAGCTGCCGTCGTTCGCCGTGAACGTGCTGCCGTCCATGGTGTCGATGGTGATGTCTTCGCCGGCAAAGGCTGCACGCACACGCTCGACGGCGGCGGGCTTGTCGTCTACCTCCGAGTTGATTTCCCCGGAGCTGACGTAGGGCTCGTATTCACGGCCGAGCTCTGACAGGGGGCCGTCCTGCTCACCCAGAGCGGCGAGGACATGCATAGCAGCCAGCATGCCGGTATCAGCGTTCCAGAAGTCGCGGAAGTAGAAGTGCGCTGAGTGCTCGCCGCCGAACACGGCGCCTTCCTCTGCCATGACCGCCTTGATGAACGAGTGGCCCACACGGGTGCGGACGGCGCGGCCGCCGTCGCGCTCCACCAATTCGGATACGGCGCGGGAGGTGAGGAGGTTGTGGATGATCGTGGGAGTGGTCTCGCCCAGGGCCTTGGCCCGGGCGATTTCCCGGCGGGCCACCATGCCGGTGATGGCCGACGGCGAGACGGGCTCGCCCTTCTCGTCCACCACGAAGCAGCGGTCGGCATCGCCGTCGAACGCCAGGCCGATGTCCGCACCGTGCTCGACCACGGCGGCCTGCAGGTCGCGAAGGTTCTCCGGCTCCAGCGGGTTGGCGGGGTGGTTGGGGAAGGAGCCGTCCAGCTCGAAGTACAGGGGAATGATGTCAAAGGGCAGTTTGGGGAGCAGGGCGTCACCCAGGACCGCGGGGGTGGTGAGGCCGGCCATGCCGTTTCCGGCATCCACCACAACTTTCAGGGGCCGGGAGCCGGAAAGGTCCACCAGCTTGCGGAGGTACTCGGAGTAGTCCTTGAGGACGTCGCGGACGCCGACCAGGCCCCGGGCGCCGGCGGCGGGGATGGAGCCGGTGTTGAGGTAGTGCTCGGCGAGGGTCTGGATGTCCTTGAGGCCGGTTTCGGAGGAGATGGGGACGGCGCCGGCCTTGGACATCTTGATGCCGTTGTAGCCGGCCGGGTTGTGACTGGCGGTGAAGGTGGCACCGGCGCGGTCGAGGAAACCGCAGGCGAAATACAGCTCATCGGTGGAAATCAGGTCCAGCAGCTCGACGTTGGCGCCGCGCGTGGCTGCCCCGTTGGCGAAGGCCTTGCTGAATTCGGGGGAGGACGGACGCATGTCCCCGCCCACCAGGATGGTCTGGCCTTCGAGCTGCAGGACGTCCACGAAAGCGGCCCCCACGGCTTCGACGATTTCGGCGGTGATGGACTCGCCCACAATGCCACGGACGTCGTAGGCCTTGAAGGATGCCGAGAGATCAAAAGTCGTTGTCTGTTCGCTAGTCACGGGCTTTATCTTACGTGGACGCGGAAGGTGCCTGTGGAGGAGGGGTGGGGGCTGCAGAATATGACGGTCGCGACTGTTCCCGGCTTTCCACATGCGTGCTGCCGAGGTGCCGGGTGTCGGAGGGGGCTGGGATACTGAATCAATGGTCGATAACCAGCACGCCACGCTCTCTGACACGCCCCCTTCAACAGTTGCCGTTGCCGATGCCGCCCTTTCCGGCTCCGCTTCTTCAGCTTCCGGAACGCACCACCAGGCGCTGGAGGTCCTCCGGGAGCTGGTGGGACACCCCGAAGCCGGTTTCCACGAGGGACAGTATGAAGCCATTGAGGCGCTGGTGGACGGCGGCCGGCGGGCTTTGGTGGTCCAGCGCACCGGCTGGGGAAAGTCGGCCGTGTACTTTGTCGCGTCCCTGCTTTTGCGGCGCCGGGGTGCCGGTCCCACCCTCATCGTCTCGCCCCTGCTTGCCCTGATGCGTGACCAGGTGGCCGCCGCAGCCAGGGCCGGGGTCCGCGCGGTGGCCATCAACTCCGCCAACCAGCTCGAATGGGACACCGTCCGGGAGCAGCTGGCCGCAGACGAGGTGGACGTCCTGCTGGTCTCCCCTGAGCGGCTCACCAATCCCTCCTTCCGTGAAAACCAGCTGCCCGAACTGATCCGGCGGACCGGCCTGCTGGTGATCGACGAAGCCCACTGCATCTCCGACTGGGGGCACGATTTCCGCCCGGACTACCGCAGGATCGCTGATCTCATCACCCGGCTGCCGGAGTCGGTCCCGGTGCTGGCCACCACGGCCACCGCGAATTCGCGCGTGGTGCACGATATCGAGGAACAGCTCGGAGCGGGGGTCCTCACCATCCGCGGCGCCCTGGGCCGCGATTCGCTGCGGCTGGGCGTCCTGACGCTGCCCGACTCCAAGCAGCGCCTGGGCTGGCTCCTGACGCACCTGTCCGACCTCCCCGGCAGCGGCATCATCTACACCCTGACGGTTTCCGCGGCGGAGGACACTGCCAGGCTCCTGGCCGAAGCGGGCCACGAAGTCCTTGCCTACACCGGCCGCACCGACCCCGCCGACAGGGAACGCGCCGAACAGCTGCTGAAGGACAACCAGGTCAAAGCACTGGTTGCCACCTCTGCCCTCGGGATGGGATTCGATAAACCGGACCTTGGTTTCGTGGTGCACCTCGGCGCACCGTCCTCGCCGGTGGCCTACTACCAGCAGGTGGGCCGCGCCGGACGTGGCGCCGCCAACGCCGACGTCCTGCTGCTGCCCGGCTCCGAGGACCGCGAAATCTGGCAGTACTTCGCCACCGCCTCCATGCCCTCGGAGGACAAGGCGGCGGCTGTCCTGACTGCACTGGCCGAGGCCGGTACGGCGCTCTCCACGGTGGCGCTGGAAGCGCGGGTGGACCTCCGCCGCACCCCCCTCGAGCTGCTGCTGAAGGTCCTGTCGGTGGACGGTGCCGTGGAACGCGTCGGCGGCGGCTGGCGGTCCACCGGGCAGCCGTGGGTCTACGACGCGGAGCGGTACCAGAGGATCGCCGAGGCCCGCGTGGACGAGCAGGACTCCATGATCATCTACCAGGACACGGCCGGCTGCCGGATGGAGTACATCACGTCAGTCCTCGACGACGAAACGGCACACCCCTGCGGGCGGTGCGACAACTGCGCCGGGCAGTGGTTCCCGGCGGAGGTGGCGGCCGATGCCACGGCCGCGGCGAACCAGACCCTCAGCAGGGCGGGTGGCGTGCTGGAAGTACGGCTGCAGTGGCCCAGCGGGATGGACCGCCTGGGCGTCCCGGTGAAGGGCAAGCTTAAGCCCGGTGAAGGCCTTGCAGAAGGGCGTGTCCTCGCCAGGCTCACCGATCTGGGGTGGGGCGGCGCCTTGCGTGAGCTTTTTGCTGCCGGCGCCGAGGACCGGCCCGTGGACCCGGGCATGCTGCAGGCATGTGTTCAGGTCCTGAGGGAATGGGGTGCCGGTGATTCACGCACGCCGGGCTGGAGCGGGGCCGGGAGGCCCGCTGCCATTATCAGCGTCCCGTCCCGGAGCAAGCCGCAGCTGGTCGGATCCCTTGCCAGGGGGATCTCGGAGATTGGCCGTATTCCCTACCTTGGCGAGCTGCAGCTTGCACACGGCGGCCCCACCGGAGGCCGGGGCGGCAACAGCGCCTACCGGCTGGCCGGGGTCTGGGACCGCCTGGTGGTTGGGCCGGAGCTTGCAGCGGCGATGGGCGGTATCCAGGGGCAAAGCGTGATGCTCATTGATGACCTGGCGAACAGCCGGTGGACACTTACGGTCGCGGGCCGCGCTCTTCGGCAGGCCGGGGCTGGAGCTGTTCTTCCGCTGGTCCTGGCCCAGGCCGGCTGACCTCTGGACCGCTGGGCACAGGATTATTCACTCCAGGCCGGCTGACCTCAGCGCCCGCATGCCGCGCCAGGAACAGGCTGTCGACGGTGCTGGCGAGCATCAGGGCGGCCATGACCAGGAACGCCCCGCGGAATGGCCCCGCAGGGTCCTGGGGAAACGCGGCCAGCCCGTCGAAGATCCGGATCAGCAGGGCCCCCACCGCTATGCCCGCGCCCGTGGCCAGTTGAACGAGCGTGGCGGAGACGGTGTTCGCGGAGGTCAGCTGGGCCGGCACGATGTCCGCGTACTGCACGGAGGCGTAGGCCGAGAAGCCGATGGACCGGAAGGCTCCGCTGCAGACGAGCAGGGCGAACATCACGGCCTGGGGAGTCTCGGGCGTCAGCAGGGCACAGGCGGCGAAGGTTGCGGCCGACGCCAGCGACGCGAACACCAGCATGGCCTTGAAGCCGAAGCGCCGGATCAGCGGCGTGGTGGCCGGCTTGATTCCGATGTTGCCAATGAAGACTGCCGCCACCATGATGCCGGCGTGGATGGGGGACCAGCCGAATCCTGCCTGGAACATCAGCGGCAGCAGGAATGGGACCGAGCTAATGGTGAGCCGGTAGACGAACCCGCCTGTCGCCATGGCCCGGAAGGTCCGGGTGCGGAACACGTCCAGGTTGAACAGCGGATTCCGGGTACGGCGCATCCACAGCACGGCGGCGGCAAGCGACGCTGCACCGGATCCTGCGCTGATCCCGGCCCAGGGCGTGTCCGGGTGGGCGCTCGCCAGTTCCAGGCCTACCACCAGGGCGCCGACGCCCACCGTGGTGAGGAACAGGCCGGGCCAGTCGAGCCGGCGGCCCGGGTCCCCTGCTGACCTGGGCACCAGCCTCAA
>NZ_JARHXQ010000076.1:0-34336 GCF_029222765.1 Arthrobacter sp. Cr_A7
CAACGAAGTTTTCGGTGCCATGCGGATCAAAGGGGCAGCGCGCACCCCGCCCCGGCAGCGAACTAAGATGGATCAGATAACCAACCACCGGACGCGGTTCCGCCGTGTCCTGCTGAAAGTAGCGCGCACCATGCCATCCCAACCGGACGAGAGTGCGGCACTGGCGATTCAGACACCCGCCATTAACGACCGCTCCCTTGCGGCGGGACTGGCCTATGCCATGGGCAGCCGCGTCTCCGGGATCTCGTTTGATGCCGGCACGGGCCTGATGCTGGGCAAGGTCCGGGGAGGCGCCGAGGTTCCGTACTCCACCACGGCCAAGCTGGTCCGCAAAGCCGGCGGCTGGAGCTGCACGGTTGGGGTGTGCAGCTGTCCCGTCCGCAAGGACTGCAAGCACGTGGCGGCGCTGCTCTTCGCCGCCGAGGACAACCCCGCCATCCGCGTCCAGCTGCTGTCCCCCGCAACCGCCACCCAGGTGGCCCGGGAGCCGTCGGCCGCCGCCCTGTCCGACTGGGAACAGGCCCTCAGCCCGCTGATCTCGCAGCCAGGGGGTGCGCCTTCCGGCACCGGAGTTCCGCTGGCGCTGCAGTTCGAGATAGAGGAACCGGCCCCGCACTTCTCCTACACAGGCCGCCGGGATCCGCTGCGCAGCGTCCGCCAGCTCAAGGCCCGGCCCGTGATCATGGGCGCGAAGGGCAAGTGGATCCGCGGGGACGTCTCCTGGAATACGCTGAGCTACCTGAACTTCCGCCGCGAGTGCAACGAGGCGCACGTTGAGTGGATGCAGGAGTTCCTGGCCGCCCATTCCGCGTCGGCCAGCCGGATGCACAATTCGTCCGGCCTGTGGCTCGGCCTGAACTCCTACTCCGGGAAGAACCTGTGGAGCCTGCTGTCCGACGCCCGAAAGATCGGGCTCGCCCTGGTCCACTCGCGCGGCACCGAACCGGTGCGCCTGGCGGAGGCCCCTGCCGCCGTCGGGCTTAATCTCGGTCGGTATGGCGCGCCCGCGGCAGGCAGCGCTGACCCCGCAGGGGATGGCGACGCGCCTCAGCAAGCGTCCGACGACGGCGGGCTGGAACTTTCGCCCACCATCACCGTGGAGGGGGTCGAGATTGATCCGGCCGCCGTGGGGACGATCGGCCGCCCTGCGAACGGCCTGTTCTTCACCTCCGGCGAGGCCGCCTTGCCCGGAGTTCCGGACCCTGACGGCACCATCACCCTGGCGCCGCTGGAGGGCGGCTTGAGCGAGGAACTGCTGGCGTTCGTCACGGCCGGCAGCACGCTGCATATTCCTGCCAAGGATGAGTCCCGTTTCCTCACCGGGTTCTATCCCAAGCTGAAGCAGGCGGCCCGGGTGACGGCGCGGGACGAATCCGTCGAGCTTCCCGCGCTGGCCGTTCCCACGCTCTCGCTGCTGGCAAACTACGGCGCCGACCACAAGGTGCGGCTGCATTGGGAGTGGCACTACAAGACCGGAAACCTGGTCACCGCCCAGCCGCTGTGGCGCCACCCCGGAGACCACGGCTACCGCGACGACACCGCAGAAGCCCGCGTCCTTGAGGGCATCGGCCACCCGTGGGAGGTGGTTCCAGCATTGGGCGAGTCGGCAACCGGCGGTTGGGGCACTCCCCGCCTGGCGGCGTCGGCCGAGCTCAAGGGCCTGGACACGCTGGCGTTCACCGAGGAAGTGCTGCCGCGGCTGCGTGAAGCTCCGGATGTGGACGTGGAAACGGCAGGCGATATCGCCGATTACCGCGAGGCCGAGGAAGCCCCGGTCGTCTCCATTTCCACCAAGGCCACCGAGCAGCGCGACTGGTTCGACCTCGGCATCCAGATTTCCCTGGAGGGCCAGCCGGTGTCCTTCGCGGCCGTGTTCTCCGCCCTGGCCGCCGGCCAGACCAAGATGCTGCTCCCCAGCGGCGCCTACTTCTCGCTGGACCTGCCGGAGCTGCACCAGCTGCGGGCGCTGATCGAGGAAGCCCGGTCGCTGCAGGACAACAAGGACGCCCCGCTGCAGATCAGCCGTTTCCAGGCCGGGCTGTGGGACGAGCTGGCGCAGCTGGGCATCGTGGACGAGCAGGCCGCCGCCTGGCGTTCGGCGGTGGGCGGCCTCCTGGAAGGCGGCGTGGACGGGCTGCCGCTGCCGGCCACCCTGAATGCCGAGCTTCGGCCCTACCAGCTCGAGGGCTTCAACTGGCTCACCTTCCTGTACCGGCACAGCCTGGGCGGCGTCCTTGCCGACGACATGGGCCTCGGCAAGACCGTGCAGGCCCTCGCGCTGATGTGCGCGGCGAAGGAACAGGCCGGGGAGAAGTCCCCCGACGCCGTCGCTCCCTTCCTGGTGGTTGCGCCCACCAGCGTGGTGGGCAACTGGGCCGCGGAGGCCGCGCGCTTTGCGCCCGGGTTGAAGGTGCAGGCTGTCGGCGAGACGTTCGCAAAGAGCGGGCAGGAAGTGGCTGACGCGCTGGCCGGGGCAGACATCGTGATCACCTCGTATGCCCTGTTCCGCATCGATTACGACGCCTACGCCTCCCGTGAGTGGTCCGGCCTGGTACTGGACGAGGCGCAGTTCGTGAAGAACCACCAGTCCAAGGCGTACCAGTGCGCGCGCAAGCTGCCGGCCGCCTTCAAGCTGGCCATTACCGGCACGCCGCTGGAGAACAACCTCATGGAGTTCTGGGCACTGACGTCCATCGTGGCACCGGGCCTCTTTTCCAGCCCCAAGCGCTTCGCGGAGTACTACCAGAAGCCCGTGGAGAAGAACGGCGACAAGGGGCAGCTGGACAAGCTCCGGCGCCGGGTCCGTCCCCTGATGATGCGCCGCACCAAGGACCAGGTGATCAAGGACCTGCCTCCCAAGCAGGAACAGATCCTGGAAGTGGTGCTGAACCCGCGCCACCAGAAGGTCTACCAGACCCACCTGCAGCGCGAGCGGCAAAAGATCCTGGGGCTGATCGAGGACGTGAACAAGAACCGGTTCACCATCTTCCAGTCGTTGACCCTGCTGCGGCAGCTCAGTTTGGACGCCTCGCTGGTTGACCCGTCGCTTTCGGGGGTCCGTTCAAGCAAGCTTGACGTGTTGTTCGAGCAGCTCGAGGACCTCGTTGCCGAGGGCCACCGTGCCCTGATTTTCAGCCAGTTCACCGGCTTCCTGGGGAAGGTGCGCGAGCGGCTTGATGAGGAGAAGATCGAGTACTGCTACCTCGACGGCGGCACCCGCAACCGTGCCGACGTGGTCAGTGAGTTCAAGAACGGCAGCGCCCCGGTATTCCTGATCTCGCTGAAGGCCGGCGGCTTCGGCCTGAACCTCACCGAGGCCGACTACGTCTTCCTCCTGGATCCCTGGTGGAACCCGGCGTCCGAGGCGCAGGCAGTGGACCGGACCCACCGGATCGGCCAGGCCAGGAACGTGATGGTGTACCGGCTGGTGGCCAAGGACACCATCGAGGAAAAGGTCATGGCGCTCAAGGCCCGGAAGTCGCAGCTGTTCGCCGACGTGATGGAGGGCGACGCCCTGGCCGGCGGCACCATCACGGCCGAGGACCTGGCGGGGCTGTTCAAGGAGTAGATGGTCCGCCCGCCGTTCGGCTTCGCGGCACGTTATTCTTGGTGCAACCAGAAACTACAACGTTGGAGAAACCGTGCACCAGCAGCCCGCCGCCACGGTGGCCATCCCGCCTTTCGGAAGGGCTCCCCTGCCGCATCTTCTTCCTCTGCGCGCGGACACGTTTTCTGTCCCCTACCGTGATCCCGTCTGGGACGGACCCACCGATCCGGTCCTCGTGGCCGACCACCTGAAGGGCGAGTGGGTGCTCTTCTACACCCAGCGCCGCGCCACGAAACCCGGGCTGACGGGCGTGGAATGGGTACATGGCACGGCCATCGGCGTCGCGCGGTCTTCCGACGGCGGGGCCACCTGGAACTACCAAGGCACCGCGGACGGACTGATACCGCCGGAAACTGAACGTCCCGCTACCCTCTGGGCGCCCGACGTCGTACGCATTGGGGACCAGTGGATTATGTACCTGACCGTGCTGGGCGGCGTCCGGACGGACTGGACCGGGAGTGCGTCCGTCGTGCAGTTCGCCAGCCCGGACCTCGAGGCGTGGGAGTACCTGGGGCAGATAGACCTGGACTCGCCCCGGGTCATTGATGCCGCCGTCGCACGCTGCGGCGATGGCCGCTACCGGCTCTGGTACAAGGACGAAGCCCGCGGCTCCAACACCTACAGCGCGGTCAGCGACAGGCCCCAGGACCCGTCGTCGTGGGTACTGGAAGGCCTCACGATCCCCGGCCGCCCACATGAAGGACCGAAGGTGTTCCGGCTGGAGGGCCACTACTGGATGATCGTGGACGAGTGGCGTGGCCAGGCGATCTACCGCTCCGCCGACGCCACAGGCAACTGGACGCGGCAGGAACACCGTGGCGGCCTCATCCTCACGGCCCCCGAATCAGTGGAGGGAAGGCCCGTCGTCGGACGCCATGCTGACGTGGTTCCCCTGGCACCCGGGGAGGACGGCAGGGAACGGGCCCTGCTGGTGTATTTCACCCATCCGTATTGGGGCGGCGAAGACATCGGCGCCATGGACGCGGAGCCCAGGCCACGTCTCAGCCACGTCCGGGCGGCCGTCCTGGAAGTGCGGAACGGCAACCTGGTCTGCAGCGGGCACTAGTAGAGCAGGCAGGCACGACAAAAGGCCAAACCTTGGAACTATAAGCCAGCTGCTGCTGGCACCGGTCCAAGGTTTGGCCCTCTGCCTGACTCGTCCGCCGGAGTGGTTACCGGACTTCCGGGAGGTCCCTACGCACGCTGGGGGGAGCCCAGCTCCACCGGGTCCTCGTCCGTGAGGTATGCAAGCTCGGAGTGTGCGGCGAGGTCGATGCCGCGCATTTCGTCCTCGGGCTTGATGCGCAGGCCGATCGTCTTGTCCAGGATCTTCGCGAGGATCCAGGTGATGCCGAAGGAGTAGACCAGCACTGTGACGGTTGCCAGCGCCTGGACGCCCAGCAGTTCAACGCCGCCTCCGTAGAAGAGGCCATTGACGGCGTTGGGGGCGGCGTCGGTGGCGAAGAGGCCGATCAGCAGGGTGCCAAGGATGCCGCCCACCAGGTGGACACCGACGACGTCGAGCGAGTCGTCGTAGCCCAGGCGGAACTTCAGTTCGATGGCCAGCGAGCAGACGGCACCGGCAATCAGGCCGATAGCCACGGCACCCAGCGGGCTGACGGAACCACAGGCCGGGGTGATGGCGACCAGCGCGGAAATCAGGCCGGACGCTGCGCCCATGCTGGTGGCGGTCCCGCGGCGGAGGCGCTCAACAAGTGCCCAGGCGAGGAGGCCCGCCGAAGCAGCCACGGCGGTGTTCAGGAAAACCACCGACGCCGACTGGCCGGCGGACAGTGCCGAGCCTGCGTTGAACCCGAACCAGCCCACCCACAGCAATCCGGCGCCGATGAGCACCAGCGGCCGGCTGTGCGGTTTCGCGTGTTCCACTTTGGGCCAGCCGGAGCTCTTGCCGAGGACCAGTGCCAGGGCGAGGGCGGCTGCGCCGGCGTTCATGTGCACGGCGGTGCCGCCGGCGAAGTCGATGGCTTTGATGCCGCTGGCGATCCAGCCGCCGGTCACGCTGCCGTCCGCCGACGAGAAGGCGAACACCCAGTGCGCGATGGGGAAGTAGACGATGGTGGCCCAGATGCCGGCGAACAGCATCCACGCGCCGAACTTCATGCGCCCGGCCGCAGCTCCCGCCACCAGCGCCGTGGTGACGCAGGCGAAGAAGAGCTGGAACGCGGCGAACAGGATGACCGGGATGGACGCCTCTTCATCCGCGGCCAGCAGCTGCCCCATCCCGGGGAACTCGGTGACGTCACCGATCAGGCCCAGTCCGCCCACGGAATTTCCGAAGGCCATCGAGTAGCCGAACAGTGCCCAGAGGACAGCCACGAGGCTGGCGCCGCCAAAGCACATCATCATCATGTTGAGAATGCGGCGCGACCCCACCATGCCCCCGTAAAACAGGGCCAGGGCGGGGATCATCATGCAGACCAGCGCCGAGCTGGCCAATATCCAAGCGACATTTCCCGAATCCATTGGGAAACCCCTTTCGTGATGCGAGGAGAGAACGGAAATCGCCCGTCAAAGCCACTCCGGAGGAGGGACGCGGAGTCAGTACCACGTTCATCGGAGGGCGGCTATTGCCGTCTGGTTCCAACTGTATGGCGGGCTTTTTTGGGTGGGTTTCGGATGTGTTAAATGATGGTTTCAGTCGTCCGCATGCGAGTTTCACCAGCCCCTTCCTTACACGCGGGACGCGCGTACCCTGCAAGTAAGGGCAGGAGGAAAGGACGCATCATGCGGACCGTGACATATGGCGCGGCGTGCAGCCTCGACGGGTACATCGCCGGCAGCGGCGGTGCCATTGACTGGCTGCACTTCAGCAGGGACGTGGAAGACATCATGGCCGAGTACTGGACTACGGTGGATGCCATCCTGATGGGCCGGAAGACGTGGGAGTTCGCCGCCGCCCAAGGCATGGGCGGCGAGTCAGACCCGGGCAGCCCCTCGGCAAGCAACGAGGCCACCGGCATTCCGCCGGTCGCCACCTACATCCTCTCCCGCACGCTAAAAGAGTCCCCGCCCGGAGTGGAACTGGTGTCCGCCGATGCCGCGGGATTCGTCAAACAACTCAAGGAACAGCCGGGCAAGGGAATCTGCCTGATGGGCGGCGGCGAACTCGCCGGATCGCTCTTCGAAGCCGGTCTGATCGACGAGGTCAGCCTCAATGTGCATCCCGTGCTGCTGGGCTCCGGCGTCCCCTTCTTCCGGCCGCAGCCCCGGCGCACCGGCCTGGAACTCGAGGAGTCACGCGTCCTCGACGGGGGCTGTGTCCTCATGAATTACCGCGTACGGCACTGAAGACGACCGGCCACAGCCGCTATCCGATGGCGCGTGCCTCGCCCATCAGCCCGGCGAGCGCATCTGCCAGCGCCACGGCACCGGCTTCCGCGTCCCAGTCCTCCACCAGCTCGTCCGGGGAATGCGAGATGCCGGTGGGGTTCCTGACGAACAACATGGCGGTGGGAATGTGGCTTGCCAGGACGCCGGCATCGTGCCCGGCGCCGGTGTCCAGGACCGGCGCTCCGGGAAGCAGTTCCTTCAGCCGGTCTCGCAGGCCGCCGTCGAAATGCACTGTGGGGCTGAGCGATTCCATGGTGAGGCTGGCGCGGCAGCCTTCCTCAGCGGCGAGCACCTGGGCGTTGAGGCCGATGGCTTCCACCAGGGCCGCGGTGACGGAGTCGTCCGGGTGCCGGACGTCGATCCACAGGTCCACCCTGGAAGCGATCACATTGGTCCCTCCCGGAACGGGCTGGACCCTGCCGACCGTGGCACGTGCGTCCCGGTACTTCCTGGCGGTATCGCGGATGTTCACCATGATCTTGGCGGCAGCGATCATGGGGTCCTTGCGGTCCGCCATCAGAGTGGTGCCGGCATGGTTGCCCTGCCCGCTGATGCTGAGCTTCCAGCGGCCGTGGCCCAGGATTGAGGAACCAACGGCCACGGGCTGGTTCAGGTCAACCAGTCCCCTGCCCTGTTCCACATGCAGCTCCACGAAGACCCCCAGCTGCTGCAGCGTCTTGTAGTCCGCACCGATCAGCCGGGGGTCCTGGCCGTTGGCGGCAGCGACGTCCGCGAACGTGTTGCCGTCCGGGTCTTTGAGCCGGCGCGCCTTGTCCGGATCAAGCTGGCCCGTCAATAGACGGGAGCCCAGGCAGGCCACGCCGAACCGCGAGCCCTCCTCCTCGGGAAAGACGGCGATGGCCAGCGGCCGCCGGGGGCGGAGTCCGCGGGCTTTGAGGATGTCGACGGCGGCCAGCGCCGATGCGACACCCAACGGACCGTCGTACTCGCCGCCGCCGGGAACGGAATCCAGGTGGCTGCCGGTAACAACGGCATCCCTGCGGGTGCCGGCTGAGGTGTCCCACCAGGCCCAGATGATCCCGTTGTGGTCCGTGGCGACGTCCAGCCCGCGCCGGCCTGCCTGCTCGATAAACCAGTTGCGCAGGTCGGTTTCGGCGGTGGAGAAGACCGGCCGCGAATAGCCGCCGCGTGACGTGTCCCTGCCGATCGTGGAGATGTCCTGCAGCAGGCTGGTAACACTGGATGGGCTGGTGGCGGCAGCAGGCCGGGCATCCGCCGTGGGGTCCGCCGGGGGTACTGTCTGTGAAAGGCTCACTGGTATCCGTTCTATGTGGTCACAGCTGTGGACGACGCGGGCCGGAACCGCGGCGGGACACCGCCGGCCCCGGTGGCAAGGTCTGCAGCCCATTGGCCGATGAGCGGCGCGAACTTGGCCCCGTGCCCGGAGCACGGGGACAGGATGGTCAGGTTGTCCGCGCGGTCGATGATGAAGTCTTCGTTGGGTGTGTTCGTGAAGAGACAGGTGGTTTCCGCGTACGGCTCGGGGTCCAGGCCCGGCAGGTAGCGCCGGACGTAGTCCACCACGCGGTCCCGGTTGGCCGGATCAACAACGCCGGTTTGCTGAGCCGCGGAAGGGATGAACGGGCCGCCGTTGTACTCGGCCACCTTTTGCCCGGCAAAGCCTGCGTCGCGCCCGCCGGGAAGGCCGTACGTCTGGATGTCGGCGGCCTTGTGGATGAAGGTGGGCCACTCGCCTGCACCCTCGGGGTCCCGGTATTTGAAGTGGAACGCCTGTTCCTGCCGGACGGTGATCTCCGGCAGCCCGGCAAGGAACCCTTCCGGAAGGGGCAGCTGCCTTAGCAGCTCCGGCAGCCAGCCGCCGGCGCTGATGACGACGTTGCCGGCGTCGACCGCTTCCCCCGTGGCGGAAATGAGGCGGTAGCCGCTGCCGTTGCGTTCCATGCTGCGCAGGCTCCAGCCGGTCAGCACCTCGGCGCCGTTCCGCACTGCAAGGGCAATCATGGCGTTGACCGCGGTTTCGGCATCGATGACGCCGGCGCCGGGGTGCCAGAGGACCTCGGTATCAAAGCCAATCTGCGGCCAGCGCGTCCTGGCGTCGGAAGCGGAGAGCAGTTCGTGCTCAACGCCGACGGCGGCCAGCACCCCGGCGAGCAGTGCAGGGTTGCGTTCGGGGCCGTAATCCACGGCGCCGAACGGGGTGATCAGCTGTGTGCCGGTGTCCAGGGCGAGCCCGTCCCACAGGACCTTGGATTCCAGTACCGCCCGCGTGTAGAAGGGATCCGGGTACGCGTAGCGGAAAATCCGGGCGGAGCCGTGTGAGCTGGCGTCGTGGCTGGCGGGGACGTTGCGTTCCAGGATGGTGACCTGGTGGCCGCGGGCCGCAAGTTGCCAGGCGGTGGCGGCGCCGGCCAGGCCGGCACCCACCACCACATAATCGGACGAATCAGTCACGGGAGTGCTCCTAGCCTGCGCCGGGGATCCAGGAGGTGCCTGCCAGTGGAACGCGGGCCATGGCGGACGCCTCGATGGTGAGGGCCACCAGGTCCTCGGGCTCCAGGTTGTGCAGGTGCGACTTGCCGCAGGCCCGGGCGATGGTCTGGGCTTCCATGGTGAGGACACGCAGGTAGTTGGCCAGGCGGCGGCCGGCGGCTACCGGGTCCAGCCGGGAGGCGAGCTCCGGGTCCTGGGTGGTGATGCCGGCGGGGTCGCGGCCGTCCTGGAAGTCGTCGTAGAAACCGGCGGCGGAACCGAGGGCAGAGTATTCAGCAGCGTAGCGGGGATCGTTGTCACCCAGGGCGATCAGCGCCGCAGTGCCGATGGCGACGGCGTCGGCACCCAACGCCATGGCCTTGGCGACGTCGGCGCCGGTGCGGATGCCGCCGGAGACGATGAGCTGGACCTTGCGGTGGACCCCGAGCTCCTGAAGCGCTTGGACGGCCTGCGGGATGGCCGCGAGGGTGGGGATGCCGACGTTCTCGATGAACACCTGCTGCGTTGCGGCGGTCCCGCCCTGCATGCCGTCCACCACCACAACATCGGCGCCGGACTTCACGGCGAGCGCGGTGTCGTAGTACGGCCGCGAGGCGCCGATCTTGACGTAGATGGGGGTCTTCCAGTCGGTGATTTCGCGGAGTTCACCGATCTTGATTTCGAGGTCGTCCGGGCCGGTCCAGTCCGGGTGCCGGCTCGCCGAGCGCTGGTCGATGCCCACCGGCAGCGTGCGCATCCCGGCCACGCGTTCGGTGATCTTCTGGCCCAGGAGCATGCCGCCGCCGCCGGGCTTGGCGCCCTGGCCCAGCACGATTTCGATGGCGTCGGCCTTGCGCAGGTCGTCCGGGTTCATGCCGTAGCGGGACGGCAGGTACTGGTACACCAGGTGCTTGGACTGGCCGCGCTCCTCAGGCGTCATGCCGCCGTCGCCCGTTGTGGTGGAGGTGCCTACCTCCGAAGCGCCGCGGCCCAGCGCCTCCTTGGCGTTGGCGGACAGTGCGCCGAAACTCATTCCGGCGATGGTCACCGGGGTCTGCAGGTGCAGCGGCCTGGACGCGTGCCGGTCGCCGAGCACGACGTCGGTATCGCACTTTTCGCGGTAGCCCTCCAGCGGGTAGCGGGACATGGAGGCGCCGAGGAAGAGCAGGTCGTCGAAGTGCGGGACCTTGCGCTTGGCGCCCCAGCCGCGGATGTCGTAAACGCCGGTGGCGGCGGCGCGCTGGATGTCGGCGATGGTGGCGCGGTCGAACGTGGCGGATTCGCGCAGGCCCAGTTCAGCGATGTTCTGGGTGGGCGCCTGCTGCGGAACGGAGGTGATGGTCATGGGGGCTCCTAGTACGACGTCGAGTTGTCGACGTGGAAGTGGTAAAGGTTCCGGGCTGAGCCGTAGCGCTTGAAGTCGGCGGGGTTGTCCGTGCGGCCGGCGGCGGCGAGCAGCTCCGCGAGCTCGGCGAGGTGCTCGGCCTGCAGCGGCTTTTCGACGCAGTCCGCGCCGAGGGAGGCGACGGTGCCCTTGACGTAGATCCGGGCCTCATAGATCGAGTCGCCCAGGGCGTCCCCGGCGTCGCCGCAGACCACCAGGCGGCCGGCCTGCGCCATGAACGCGGACATGTGGCCGATGTTGCCGCCCACCACGATGTCCACGCCCTTCATGGAGATGCCGCAGCGTGCGCCGGCGTTCCCGTCGATGACCACCAGGCCGCCGTGGCCGGTGGCCGCGGCGGACTGCGATGCGTCGCCTTTCACGTGGACCCTGCCGGACATGATGTTCTCGGCCAGTCCGACGCCGGCATTGCCGGTGACGGTCACGTCGCCTTTTTGGTGCATCCCGGCTGCGTAGTAGCCAGCATGGCCTTCGATGGTCACCTTGATGTCCGCGGTGATGCCGACGGCCAGGCTGTGCTTGCCGCCGGGGTTGGTGACGGTCCAGGCCTGTCCGTCCACGGCGTCGTGGATGCCCTGGTTGAGTTCCCGGACGGTGCTGGCGTCGAGGTCCACGGTGGTGGTGGCGGGCCCGTCTGCTGCCGGGACGTCCGTCGCGATGTTTTCGGGGGCTGTCAGAGTGACCATGTGTAGACCTTTCCGGGTTCCGGTTCAAAGATGCGGGCGTTGTCGATGCCGGGCAGGCCGGCCAGGGCGCGGTATTCGGAGGCCATGGCCACGTAGTCGTCCGTTTCGGCGATGATGGCCGGTTTGCAGGCGATGGGGTCCCGGACCACGGCCATGCTGTCCGCGGTGGTGACCACCAGGGTGTAGAAACCGTCCAGGACCTTGCCGAGGTTCACCAGGGCTTCCTCCAGGGTGTCGCCCTGCTTGAGCCGGGAAGCGACGTAGCGGGCGCCCACCTCGGTGTCGTTCTCCGAATCGAACACCACACCTTCACGCTTGAGGTCACGGCGCACCGTGGCGTGGTTGGAGAAAGAGCCGTTATGGACCAGGCACAGATCGTCGGCAACCGAGAAGGGGTGGGAGCCGCCTGCGGTCACTGCCGATTCGGTGGCCATCCGGGTGTGGGACAGGCCCTGGCTTCCGGCCATCGCCTCGAGGCCGTGCTCGGCGGCGATTTCCATGGGATGGCCCACGCTCTTCATCACTGCCACGTGCTCGCCGCGGCCGATGATGGTGGCGCCGGGCAGGGTTTCGCTGACGGCCTTCACCAGCAGGTCAGTCCCGACGGCGGCACTCACCAGGGTGGTGTCCCCCACCACTTTCGTCGCCGCTGCCGCGCCGGTCGGGAGCATGGCGGCGACGCCTGCGGTGATGGCCGCCGTCGTCATGCCCTGGTCCTTGCCGAGGAGGCTGAGGGTGGAGGTGCCGTCCGACACCAGCCCGGGGGTGTTGTAGACGGCCAGGCCGGCGGAGTCCGGTCCGCGGTCCACGATCTGGCACAGCATGGAGGACAGCAGGCTGCCCATCTGGGGGTGCAGCGAGGGATTGCGCAGCTGCAGCGCGGCGATTCCGCACATGGTGGGGGTCCTTACTCGGTGGGGATCAGATAGAGGTCAAATACGTGCGGATTTCCCAGTCGCTGACCTGGTTGTGCCAGCTCAGGAATTCCTCTTCCTTGGCGTCGGCGTAATAGGCGCCGATCCTGGCGTCACCGCTGAGGCTGGAGAGGATCACAGGGTCTTTCCGCAGTGCTTCCACGGCGTGGAGCAGGGTGGCCGGCAGGAGGTGCGCGTCGGGCCTGGACTCGCCGGGTCCGGAGGGAGCACCGGGGTCGGCGGCTTTCTCCACGCCGTCCAGTCCTGCCGCGATGGCTGTTGCGATGGCAAGGTAGGGGTTTGCGGAGCCGTCCCCGGAGCGCAGCTCAATCCGCTTGTTGTCCGGCACGCGGATCATGTGCGTGCGGTCGTTGCCGCCGAAGGACGCCTTGCGGGGTGACCACGTGGCGCCGGAGGAGCTGGTGGTGGCGCCCGTGCGCTTGTAGGAGTTGACCGTCGGTGCGAGGAACGCCTGAAGCGCGGGGGCATGGTCCAGGATGCCGGCGATGAATGAATAGGCGAGGCTGGAGATCCCAAGGCCCCGGTCGTCGTCGTGCGCGTCAGCCGGGAACAGCGCGTCGGTTCCGGACCAGAGGGACAGGTGGAAGTGCAGGCCGGTGCCGGTCCGGTCCGTGAAGGGCTTGGGCATGAACGTTGCGGTCATGCCGCGCTGTTCGGCCAGGATGTTCAGGATGTAGCGCAGGGTCACCACACGGTCAGCGGTGGTGAGGGCGTCCGCGTAGTTGAAGTTCTGCTCGAACTGGCCCGCGGCGTCTTCGTGGTCGTTGGCGTAGTTGCCCCAGCCCAGGCCGTTGATCGCGTCCGAGATGGAGGTGAGGTGGTCATACATGCGGGTGACGCCGCGCGCGTCGTAGCAGGGGCGGGGCGAATCGTCCCGGGCGTCGGCGGTACTCAGCGTCCCGTCGTCGTTCTTCTTGACCAGGAAGTATTCAACCTCCGCCCCCACCTTGGCCTGCATCCCCTTGTTTGCGAGGCGGGCGAGGGTGTTCTTCAGGATCACCCGGGGGGCGTAGGGCCAGGGCTTGCCATCGACGTATGGGTCGCAGTGAATGATGGCCAAGCCCTCCTTGATAAAGGGCACCGGCGTGAAGGAAGCCAGATCGGGAACAGCGATCAGGTCTGAGTCCTGCGGCTTCTGTCCGATAAGGCCCGCGGCGTAGCCGGCAAAGCCCATGGCACCGTTCTCGAGCTCATCGGCGGCTTCCACCGGCACCAGCTTGGCGCAGGGCTTCCCCGTCATGTCCACAAAGGTGGCCAGCAGGAAGCGGACGCCGTGGGCTTTGGCAATATCCGCCAGGGAAATCCGGCCGGCGTCCGCTGCCACCGGCTCGGCCGCCTGTACTTCAGGGGTTGCGAGACTTGTCATCGAAACTGTCCTGTTCGGTTGCTGTTGCTTCTTATGAAACCTTGTTGAACCAGAGTAGTCAAAAGCGTGTTTCCAATGATGGCCCAATTTGTTAACTCTGGATGTCGCCTGCAGCGACCGATGGCAACAGCAACTTAACTCCCCGGAAACCTACCTCTGTTCACTCTGGTGAATCATCGTTTCATACCACTATCAACAGGAGGAACCGTGGAAGCACTGACAGGTACCATCACGAAGGCTGGATCAATCCAGAAGGTAGAAGGCGGCTTCATTGGCCTTCCCTCTATGAATGAACCCGGCGTCGACGCCGCGATTGGCGATTCGTTCTCCAACCCCGGCGGCTCCGCCATCAGCGCCGGCTTCTTCGAACTCAAAGCCTCCGAGCCTCTTGTTTACGAGTACACCTATGACGAAATGAAGGTCGTCGTGCAGGGCGAGTTCATCCTCACCGACCAGGCAACCGGCGACGTTGTGCGGGCGAAGGAACGTGACGTTCTGTTCTTTCCCAAGGGCACCACGGTGAAGTTCGAGACCCCGGACTACGCTCTGGGCTTCTACACCGGTCACCGCTCCTTCGCGCCGTAGGACGCCAATGAAACCCGCATACGTAAATCCCCCGGCAGTGGCTGGCCCGGTCCACGGCTTCCGCGGCGTCATTTGCGTGTCCTTTGGACAGGCAGAGTCCCTTGCGCCTGAAAACACGGATGGGCTGCCGCAGCAGGACCTTCACTTCACCTCAGCTGATCATGAAAGCCTCAGGCAATTGAAGTCGGTGATTGCATCGACGTATGTGGGGATGCGGCTCGTGCTCGCCGGGCCCCCAGCCGATATCCAGGCAGCTGCCGCGGTGGCGGCAGAGTGCGGGCTCGTAGAGGAGGAGATGATGCTGCTGGGCCAGGGATCGGGAATATCGGTTGTGTTTTGCGGACATTGCCATACAAAAACTCCATCCTTTCAGGGGCCGGGGTCGGAGGTTCATTGCCAGGGCTGCGCCACCACCCTGGCGATCTCCGGCCACTTTTCGCGGCGAAAAGCCGCCTACCTCGGATTCGCAGCCCACGCCGAGGAGTCAGCATGACCACGACGGCGCTTGAAGCCGGTGTCCATCCGGCAGTGCAGCAGGGCCTTCACCTGGAAGTCGCTGCTGTGAGCATTCAAACAGATTCGATCATTAGCATCACTTTCAAAGATCCGACCGGCGCTCCGCTGCCCCGTTATATTCCTGGAAGCCACCTTGTGGTCCAGTATGGGGGCGGCGCGAACGCCTACTCACTGACCGGTTCCGGCAGCACCCCCTCTGAATACACCATCTCTGTACTCAGGGTTGAGGGCGGCTCAGGCGGCTCTTTGGCGATGCACGGCCTTGCGGTGGGCGACCGGGTCCGCGTTTCCCGGCCGCGCAGCGCCTTTCCACCGGTGGCGACAGCAACCCACCACCTCCTGATTGCGGCAGGAATCGGTATCACGCCCATGCTTTCGCATGCACGGGCCGCAGCCGAAAAAAGCGTGGCCGCATCACTGCTCTACGCCTACCGCCCGGGGGCGGGGGCACATGTGGCCGATGCCCGGGAGCTGCTTGGGCCTGCGCTGAGGGAATGCACTGATCGCCATGTCTTCCGTGAGGAACTACGGGAAAAACTCAGTCACCAGCAGATAGGTACACACCTTTACGTGTGCGGCCCGGCGGCCTTCATGGACACCGTTTTGGAGGCGGCGTTGGAGCAAGGTTGGCCGAAGAGCCGTCTGCACTCCGAACCATTCGGAGGCACAGAACTGGATCCGGGCACGCCCTTCACGGTGCGCCTGGCCCGCAGCGGCATCAGCCTGGAGGTCCCGGGGGGAGTTTCGCTGCTGGAGGCCCTTGAGAAAACGGGAAAAAGCGTGCGCAACATGTGCCGCAAGGGTGTATGTGGCGAGTGCTCCCTTCCGGTACTGAGGGGCGCACCGGAACACCGGGATCTCTACCTGACAGAGGCGGAAAAAGCCGCAAATACCACCATCATGTGCTGTGTCTCGCGCAGCTTTGACCAAGAATTGGAGCTGGACCTTTGAGTACCGACGTCATCGAGGCAGACCGTGGGACTGCGGTCCTTCCGGCGCGAATCGCCCGGTTTCCTTTCCCTTTTCCTGCGGACAGCTACAGGTACAGCACCAACGTGGAACCTGCCGCCAACCCGGTGCAGACGGAAGCCGGTACGTGGGGAGCCGGCATTCTGGACATCGATGGACTTTACCTGGAGGAACTAAGGGAGCGCGAGGAGGTATTGAACCGGGATCCGTCCCGCGCCCACGTCCTGCCCCATATGCGGTTCGCCGTCTGGGATGCCATTGCCACCCTGCTCCCGCTCCTGGCTAAGGAACATCCAGAAAGCTTCTCCTTCACAAGGCATGGAAACGCCTGTACTTGGCGGAACATGCTGCAGGACCTTGAACTGGAATTCACTTATGGAGACGACGCAACCTTGCCCAAGGGCCCTCTTCGGTTCCTTGGAAGCCAGATACAGGACGACATCGTGCTCCTTGACCAGCGAGAGGACGCTCTCTGGCTTGACGCCGGCGTGGTCACCTTCGCTGCAGATTGGTCCCTGGGTTTTGACGTGGGGATGAAATTCCTGGAAGTCCATGGCCCCGTCCCGCGCGTTCATGAGGAGCAAATCGTGGCGCGGGCTCAGCAGTTCCTCATGCGTCTCCAGCCCGGAGAGAACTACCGCAGAACCAACTGGACAATGACTGTTGACCGGCGACTGGACACTTCCACCGAAACCTACCCGGAGTGGGCCAGTGACCGCAGCACTGTGTCAGCAGATCCTGCGCTGCCGGAGCGGCTCCACTTGCGGGTGGAAGTCCAGCACCTCATTCGCCTCCCCCACTCGGGGGCGGTGCTGTTCCTGGTCCGTACCCACCTCCTGCCCCTCACGGACATTGCCCAAGTCCCGGCATGGCGGGAACGCCTCGGCCGCGTCCTGGCAGAACTCCCCGAGGACATGGCCGAGTACAAAGGCATCAACCGCTACCGCAGGGCCGCATCTGACTGGCTGCTTGCCGGCTGACATCGCATCTCTTACAGGCCAACGCGCACTAAAAGCTTCCTTCGCTGCGGCCGCGATGTGCCTCGTTCCTGGGCGGCAGAACTGCCGCGGTTTCAGATCAAGCGGGTGGCCTCATAACGAGAAACGACTTGGAACAGGAAAAGCATGGAAACGATCACGAAGGCGGAAGTTCAGACCGGACTCACCGGCGGCACGTCCGGGACTTCCGGGCCAGCCTTAACAGCTGCCGGGAAAGTTCTGAACGCCCGCCCAGACCGCCCCGGCATAGCTGTCGACCCGGGCGGCACGATATTTCTCATCATTTCTTTCGGCTCCGGCGAAAATGCAGCCCTCGCCCGGGCTTGGCTGGCTGAGGCCGCAGAATTAGGGCCGGTTCAGTGGTTGACCTTTGCTGACTTCACTCCCGAAACCAGGCGCCAGCTTTCCCAATCCCTCTCCTCGAGCCTCAACGGCGTCCGCATCATGGTTGTCGGTCCACAGTTCGATGTTCTTCAAACCCTTGCCTTGGCGCGCGCCGCCGGTGCACTCGAGAATGAAGTCCGCAGTCTTGTCACCAACACGGCCGACCTTCCTGTCTACTGCGCACACTGCCGGGCAACGAGCAGGGTCGTCGGCGGCGTCGGGGATGCAGTGACCTGCCCAGCTTGCGCCAGGACACTCGAAATCCACGCCCATCTGTCCAGCGTGCGGGGAAGTTACCTGGCGTCCGATGCCCTTGCACGGGAACTGCCATGAGTACGATGCTCGATGGTTCACCCCGGGTGTCGGGGCACCTGCACCACTCCTTCGAAACACATCCCCGGCAGTTGGTTGTCCTTTCCGTTGAACCGGTTACGCCGGAGGTAACGCATTTCGTTCTCGGCGATGCCGCAGGGCGGGTTCTCACCAGTTACGAGCCGGGAAGCCACGTGGTTATCCAAGCCGGCCGAAAGCGGAATGCATACTCGCTTGTTGGAGACGGCGTGAATCCCCGCCAGTACGGGATTTCGGTCCTAAGACATGACACAGGAGGAGGATCGCAGTGGTTGCACGCCAACCTTGGAGTCGGCAGCACGGTTTTGGTTGAAGGGCCCCGGTCCATGTTTTCCCCGGATCCAACAGCAAGGAAACTGCTCCTGGTTGCTGCAGGTATCGGGGTCACACCTGTGCTCTCCCATGCGCGCGCAGCAGCAAGGTGGGGCCGGGCCGCTGAGGTGATTTACATCTACCGCGCCGGGGCAGCCGCACATCTGGACGATCTCAGAACGCTTGCTGCTGAAGGTCGCCTGGACCTTTTTGAGGCCGTGGAAAAAGAGGCCGGTATCGAGCTGCTTCGCCAGCGACTGCGCGTGCAGCCCTTGGGGACGCACGCTTATGCCTGTGGTCCCGTGGACATGCTGGAGACGTATAGGCGTGAAGGTTTGGGTGCAGGATGGCCTTCCAGCCGTCTTCACCTGGAGAGGTTCGAGGCACCGAAACAGGACCCAGGCAGGGAATTCCGGGTCAAAATTGCTTCCACTGGTGCGCTTCTCTCAGTGGAGCCGGGCGTGAGCCTGCTGCAAAAGCTCCTGGACGCCGGGCACAACGTGGCCAACCTCTGCCGCCAAGGCGTCTGCAGTGAATGCAAGATACCAGTCAGATCAGGAACGGTTGAACACCGTGACCTTGTCCTGAGCGACGAAGAAAAGAGCACCAACACCACCATGCTCTGCTGCGTTTCGCGGGGCACCGAGATTGAGGTCGACCTATGAGCATGCACGTATCCGAAGGCACGAAGTACACCGCAAACCTGCCATGGCCCTTCGCGGAAGACCAGAAGGACTTCCAGTACAGCGTGAATGTTGAACCTGCCCGCGTGCCGAAAAAGACCGCTGGAGGGGAATGGGGCGCGAACATTGTGGACCTTGGTAGGGACGATTACCTGCACATCATGAAGGAACGCCGCCGCATCCTTGAGGCCGATCCCTCCAGGGTCCAGATCCTTCCCGGCATGATGCCGGCCTGCTGGGACCTGCTGATGTACTACCTCAGGGATCTGGCCATCAGCCATAAGGACCACATGCAATTGGACGAAGACGGTGACCTCGTCCGGTGGCAGAACCATCTTCTTGGCACGGACCAAACCTTCGTTGTGGGCGTTGAATCTTCGCTGCCGTACGACCCCATGACTTTTCTGGGAAGGGAAATCCCGGACGACCTGCTCCTGGTTAAGGAACGCGGCGGACAGCTGCACTTCGATGCAGGCCTGGTCACCTTTGCTGCCGCCTGGTCCGTCACCTTCGACGCGGGCATGAGTTTCAATGAAATACACCAACCGGTGCCGCGCCTCACCAGCGAAGGCATTACCTCGCGGGCAGAGCAGTTTCTCATGCGGCTGCCGGCAGACCAGGTGTTCCGCAGAGTCAACTGGACACTGTCCGCCTCGGGTTCCCGCAAGCTTGACATCAGTCTGGAGGAGCTGCCGGAGTGGGGCCAGGACATCCCGCGGCTCCTGGCTGAACGTGATTTTGGCAGTTTGCAGCTCCGCATTGAACTGGAGCACTTCATCCGCCTTCCAATGTCAGGTGCGGTGACATTTAGCATCCGGACATTCATGGCTTCTCTCGAAGAGATAAAGACCATACCCGTATGGCGCGACCAGCTGGCCCAAATACTGGTGTCCACTCCAGAAGACATCGCAACCTACAAGGGAATAAGCGACTACCGGGCCGAAGCTGCCACCTGGCTGCTCAACTGACGAGGCCCCGTGTTTGGACTTCGTGAGCCATTCCAGGCCTGTTCAACACTTCAACTTTTCTGATCGGAGTTCTTCATGCCACAGGCAGATCTCGCGTGGCTTCTCGCCGCCTTTGCACTTGTAGTGCTCATGTTCCCCGGCCTGGCCCTTTATTATGGTGGGCTGCTCGGAAAAAACAACATTCTCAACATGTTCATGATGGTGCTGAGCACCCTTGCTGTCACCGCGGTCCTTTACGTCCTGTACGGATACGGCATGGTTTCAGGAAATTCCGTTGCCGGCCTGGGCCTTGTCGGCAACCCATTCGAATTTTTTGGTATGAACGGCTTCGAGATTGATGATAAAAGCGGCGGGCCGCAGTCAATCTATTGGGCGGCCTTCTTCGTCCTGTTCGCCGCAATAACCATAGCAATTGTCGCCAGTGGAGCCGCGGGTCGTATGAAATTCGGTGCGTGGATAATCTTCAGTGCCATTTGGCTGACAGTCGTCTACTTTCCCATCGCCCACTGGGTGTTCACCTACTCCGACGAAGAGACCGGCTACGTCGGCGGATGGCTACGCAACGTGGTTCACCTCCACGACTTCGCCGGAGGCACGGCGGTGCACATGACGGCAGGTGTAGGCGCCCTCGCACTTGCCCTCGTCCTGGGGAAAAGCAAAGCCCCGCAGGCAAAACCCCACAACCTTCCCCTCGCCATCCTGGGAGCAGGCATCCTGTGGTTCGGATGGTTCGGATTCAACGGCGGGTCTGCCGCAGGGGCCAACTTCCTGTCCCAGTACGTCGTCATGACCACACTCCTGGCCGGCTCCGCCGGCATCATCGGATACCTTGCGATCGAGAGACTTCGGGATGGACGGGCGTCTGCGCTCGGACTCGCCACCGGGGCAATTGCCGGCCTGGTCGGGATCACCCCCTCAGCCGATGCCGTAAATCCTCTGGGCGCACTCGCTGTTGGTGCAGCATCTGGTGCGGTTGTGTGTTGGGCCATCACCTGGAAGAAGAAGTGGGGAGTCGATGACACCCTCGACGCCTTCGCGGTCCACGGCATCGGCGGCATAGTCGGCACACTGTGTGTAGTGCTGATCGGAGCAGCATCAGCACCGGCGGGCGTGTCAGGGCTACTTTTCGGAGGAGACTGGAGCATCCTGTGGAGGGAACTGATTGCTATCGTCGCGACTTGTCTCTATGCCTTTGTCGCCACGTACGCCATCGCCTGGACCTTGAACAAGGTAATGAACATCCGGGTTGATGAAGAAGCGGAACACCGCGGCCTGGACCTTACCCTCCATGCGGAAGCTGCCTACGCCGAGGCGGACTGACCAGCGCAACTCAAAACACCAAGGATCATCCGAGGAGCACCATGAAGATTGTCACAGCCGTCATCCAGCCCCACCGGTTAGAGCAAGTCAAGCAAGCTCTGGCCGACACCCTGCACACGGGCCTCACAGTCAGCGACGTCAAAGGCTATGGCGTGCAAAAAGGACACACCGAGGTCTACCGGGGTACGGAGTATCAAGTGGACTTCCGTCCCAAGGTTCGGATCGACCTCATCGTTTCGGATGAAGACGCAGAAGGCGTCATTGAAACTATTGTCATGGCAGCGCGGACTGGAAGCCTGGGTGACGGGAAAATCTGGACACAGGACATCTCCAACGTCATTCGGGTACGCACAGGAGAACGTGGAGTCGAGGCAATCTAGTTGGGTGATGGAAGCGGCCCGGCCCCGCAGGTCATGTTGCGCGGGGCGTGGCCGGTTCTACTTCGCTGCCACAGCGAGGAACCGGATGGGAAGCTCCAGCAGCTCGAGCGGACCGTGCGGCCCTTCTCCGTCAAGGAGCAGCGAGTCCCCCGGCGTCATGGTGTATTCGTACTGGCCGTGGCCGTAGACCATCTTGCCGGCGAGCATGTAGATGAATTCCGTGCCCGGGTGCTGGAAGAGCGGGAAAACGTCTGACGCGTCGGTCAGGGTCACGAGGGTGGGCTCCAGGGCATCGCTGCGGCCCTTGAGGGTTCCCAGGACGCGGTATTCGTGCCCGTGCTGGGTGCCGCTGCGGACGGTGAGGCTGCCTTGGCCACTCTTGGTAAATGTCGCGTCCCGGTCTGTGTCCGCACCGCGGAACAGTGCCGTTACCGGGATTTTGAGTCCGTCCGCGAGGCGTTGCAGGGTGGTCAGCGAGCAGGACGTGCTGGCTGTTTCAATCTTGGAGATCATCGCCTTGGACAGCCCCGTGCGGGCCGCAAGCTCCGCGGAGGACAGGCCCTGGGATGTGCGGTAATGCCGGAGCTGGGCAGCGATCACCTGTTCGAGTTTTCCGGCAACCTCTTCCCGGGCATGTTCGGTCATGTCAGCCATCTTAGGTGGCCTAACCCCCAGCAGACCTGCCGCCTCACAGGTTTCGCTGCCTGGAGCTTCGCCGCCAACTGCGCCCAGGCCGCCCATCGTGGCCCGGGTTAGGGACCCTTAGGCGGGCTATGCTGGGAAAACCCGCCACAGCACTGGACGGCACGGGCATGGCAGCGAGGACCTAGGTCATTGGTCGCGGAAGGAAACGACACATGGCGCGAGCGACAGTCCAGGACGTCGCCAAAACGGCTGGAGTGTCCGTCGGGACCGTCTCCCGTGTTCTGAACGGCAGCCCCGCCGTCAGCGCAGCGAGCAAGGAAAAGGTCACGGGGGCCATCCGCCAGCTCAACTACCGGCCCCTCGCCTCCGCCCGCGACCTGCGCCGCGACCGGACTATGCGCGTCCTGGCGCTCGCGAAGAACCTCAACTCCCCCGTGATCAGCGAGGCCTTCCGGGGATTCGGTGACGCAGCGGCATTATGCGGCTACGTCAGCCTGATTGCGCCCACCTCCGGGGACCTCGAACGCGAACAGCAGCTGGTGGACATGCTGCGCAACGGCTCGGTGGATGGCCTCATCCTGTTTTCACCCACCATGCCGGATGCCGAGGTTGAAGCGCTGGCAGAACAGTTGAGCGTTGTCCAGGTCTGCGAAATCGTTGATTCCGAGGCTGCGTTTGGTGTTTCCATCGATGACCGGCAGGCGGCCTTCGACATCACGCAGCACCTCATCCAATCGGGGAGCCGCCGCCTGGCGATGATCGGCAACAGGCTGGCACGCTCCGGCCGGCTGCGTGAGGAAGGCTTCCGGGAAGCGGCCGCCCAAGCGGGTTTGTCGCCGGAACATCTGCTCCTGGCCGAGGGCGAGTTCGACTTCCACGCCGGGCGCCGCCTCGCCAAGGACCTCCTGCGGCTGGACCCGCTGCCGGATGCCGTTTTCTGCGGCAGCGATACGGTGGCGGCCGGGTGCGTCCGGGAAATCACGGACGCCGGCCTGCGGGTTCCGGAGGACGTCGCCGTGGCGGGTTTCGACGACTCCATCCAGGCGGAAATGTGCGTTCCAGAGTTGACCACCATCAGGCAGCCCGCCTATGAGATGGGCCGGGTGGCCTTTGAGGCACTTTTCGCGCGCATGACAGAACCGGGCGGGCACCGCCGCGGGCGCACGTTCCTTCCGCATCAACTCGTGGTCCGCGACTCCACCAGGAACTAGCGCCAGGGGTTGACAGCCGCAACGGATGGCTGCCAGACTTTTGGAATCGATTCCAAACTCAACAGAAGTATAGAACTCTGCAGTTTGGAATCGATTCCAATTCCTAGCCGCGACTCTCCCCAGCCACCACGTAAGGACGCATCTTTGAATCACGAGCAGCAGTCGTCAACGCAGCCCGCAGCCCTCCCGGACGGAGCACGGGCCCAGGATTTGCGGGTGGGAGTAGTTGGCATCGGTTGGGCCGGCCAGCAGCACCTGAAGGCCTATGAGGCACTGGACGGCGTCAGCATCGTTTCGCTGGCCGGAATGGAGCAGGAACTCCGCGAGTCCCTGCAGGCCGAATACTCCATTCCGAATGCGTTCGCGGACTGGAAAGACATGCTGGACCACGGCGGCCTGGATGCGATCAGCGTCGCAGTGCCCACCTTCCTGCACGCACCCATCGCGGTCGCAGCCCTGGAGCGCGGAATCCATGTGCTGAGCGAGAAGCCCATCGCACGGAACGCCGTCGAAGGCCAGGCCATGGTGGACGCGGCCCGTAAGGCCGGGCGTGTCCTGGACGTCGCCTTCAACCACCGCCGCCGCGGCGATATCCAGGCACTCAAGGGTGTTATCGACGAGGGCGGCCTGGGCCGCCCGTACTACGCCAAGGCATCCTGGCTGCGCCGTTCCGGCATCCCCACGCTGGGCAGCTGGTTCACCAATCCCGAACTCGCCGGCGGCGGGCCGTTGGCGGACATCGGCGTCCACGCCCTCGACTACGCCCTGCACCTGCTGGGCGAACCGAAGGTGGTGGCCGTGTCCGCCGCCACACACTCCGAGCTGGGCCCGCAGGGGCGCGGCGGCGGGAACGAGTACTCTGCCCTCGCCTCAAGCCACGCTTTTGACGTCGAGGACTTCGCCTCCGCGTTCCTTCGGCTTGAGGGCGGCGGAACCCTCCTGATCGAAGCAAGCTGGGCCACGTACCGGGAATCGGACGACCTCCTGGACTTCACGGTTTACGGCACCGATGGCGGAGCCGAACTCAAGGTGCAGGGCGCACCTTTCCCGACCGTCGGACAGCTCCGGGTGTTTACGGACAAGGACGGCGAATCCGCGGACTACGTCCCGCCGGTGCTGCCGGGCCGTGCCCACGACGGAGTGGTGGAGGACTTCATCACGGCAGTGCGCGGCGGCGAGGCAGTCTGGGGCGGGCACGATGGCTCCCTGGCGCTCTATCGTGCACAGATCATCGACGCGTGCTACCAGTCCGCGCTGGAGCAGAGGGAGGTTCGTCTCTAATGAACGGCAAACTAAGGATTCGGGTCTGGAACGAAGGCGTCCACGAGGCCATCAACGAACCGTCCCACATCGGCGAGATCTACCCGGACGGCATCCACGGCGCCATCGCCGCGGGCCTGCGCCCCTACTACCCGGAGGCGGAAATTACGACGGCGGTCCTGGCCACCGACGATGAACACGGCCTGGACGAGGAGGTGCTCGCCGAGACGGACGTCCTGCTGTGGTGGGGACACATGGCCCACCACGAGGTGAGCGACGCCGTCGTCGAACGCGTCCACCGGCACGTGCTGGGCGGCATGGGGCTGATCGTGCTCCACTCGGGGCACTTCGCCAAGGTCTTCACCAAACTGCTGGGCACCAGCTGCTCCCTCGCCTGGCGGAATGACGGCGAGCGCGAGCTGGTGTGGACCGTGAAGCCCTCGCACCCCATCGCCGAGGGCGTGGACAGCCCCATCGTTATCCCCGAGCAGGAGATGTACGGCGAACTGTTCGATATCCCGGACCCGGACGACCTGATCTTCATCAGCTCCTTCGCGGGCGGCGAGGTGTTCCGCTCCGGCGTCACGTTCACCCGCGGCAAAGGGCGGATCTTCTACTTCAGCCCCGGCGACCAGGAATACCCGGTCTACCACCACCCGCAGATCCAGCGGGTCCTGGCCAACGGTGTGAACTGGGCAGCCCAGCCCGGGCTGCACCGTTCGGCCCCGGAGGTCACCAACCCGCAGAGGGAATGGTTCGAGAACGCTTAGCATTCACGATGCCGACCACAATGCTGCGGTTTCTCCCATAGCCCGTCCGGCCGCCAGCGGGTACAACTGAGAGATGACTACCCCAGCGCTGGTGCTAGGCCCCATGATGCGGTACGTGGACGAGACGTCGGCGAGTATCTGGGTGGAAACCCGTGATACTGCCCGGGTCAAGGTCAAGACCAGTGCCGGGGAGTGGGCAGTCCCCACGTTCGCAGTGCACGGCCACCACTATGCGCTGGTGGAAGTGGAGGGCCTCGGGCCGGGAACGGTGACGCCCTACACCGTGGAGATCAACGGAAGACACGTCTGGCCGGCGCCGGAACAGCGCGGGGTGGATGGCTCAAACCCCGACGGCCAATTCCCGCCGCCGGTCATTGCCACCCTCAACCCCGGCAAGCCCCTGCGTTTGGCCTACGGTTCCTGCCGCACCAGCGTCCCGCATGATGCGGCAGGAAACCGGAGCCACGGGGTGGACTCCTTAAGGGCCTATGCGCTGAACATGATCTCCGGCAGCAGCGAGCCGTGGCCCGATCTGGTGGCCTTCCTCGGCGACCAGGTTTATGCCGATTCCACCAGCAAGCAGATGCAGGAGTTCATCAAGGCCCGCCGGGACATCAAGGCACCGCCCGGCGAGGAGCTGAAGGACTACGAAGAATACGCCCACCTCTATTACCTCGCCTGGTCGGACCCGGCCAACAGGTGGCTGCTGTCCACCCTGCCCAGCGCAATGATCTTCGACGACCATGACATCCGGGACGACTGGAACGCCTCACGGTCCTGGCGCGAGGCAATGCAGGATGTTCCCTGGTGGCGGGGCCGGATCAAGGCCGGGCTGGCGTCCTACTGGGTGTACCAGCACCTGGGCAACCTGTCGCCGCAGGAACGGGCCGCGGATCCCGTGTGGCAAAAAGTCGCCGCGCACCGGGGCGCGCAGGAGCTCGACCTTAGTGACGATCTGGACAGCCTCGCGGAACGGGCGAACAGGGATCCTGAGTCCTATCGGTGGAGCTACTGCCGGGATTTCGGGGATACCCGGCTGATCGTGGTGGATTCCCGCGCCGCCAGGAACCTGGACCCGGACCGCCGCGCCCTCCTGGACGACGTCGAAATGGCCTGGCTGGACGAGCGGATGCAGGGCGGCCTCCGCCATGTCCTGGTGGCGACGTCCCTGCCGTTCCTGCTGCCGATGGGCCTGCACCACCTGGAATCGTGGGACGAAGCCATCTCGGAAGGAGCTTGGGGCAAGCCGGCGGCGCGGGCCGGTGAAAAGCTGCGCCAGGCGGCCGACCTGGAGCACTGGGCCGCGTTCCAGAAAAGCTTCCGGCAGGTGGCGGCAATGGCGGTGGAGGTGGCCGACGGCAAACGGGGGCCGGCCCCGGAAACCATTACCTTCCTGTCCGGCGACGTCCACTTTTCCTATGTCTCCGAGGTGGAGCGGACCTCCGGCAGCCGCATCATCCAGGCGGTCTGCTCACCCATCCGCAACCCCCTGCCGCGGGTGATGCGCTCCTTCGGGGCGCTCATGTCCTACGGCCTGGCCGCACCGGTCGGCGCGGCTGTGGCGCGTTCGGCAAAAGTCCAGGACCCGCCGTTCCGCTGGTCCGGCATCAATGGCCCCTGGTTCGACAACAACCTTGCCTGCCTTGAAGTGGTGCCCGAGGGGCTGAGGCTGTGGTGGCAAAAAGGGGTGGTGGACGGCGGCGATCACCTGCACCCACGGCTGGAACGCGTGGCGGAGATGACGGTCGCCCGCCGCAAAACCGGCGAGCCGGCGAGGGAACGGCTCTAGACACTGCTCAGGCTGGATCCGGCTGCCGCCGAAGCCGCGCCACCAGCGTGGCGGCGAGCATCGCCGTCGTCATTTCCAGTCCGATGACCAGCAGCAGGCGGGCAGCCCCGGACGTGTCAGGGACGTACGACGACGGCCCCCCGCCATGCGCGTGTCCGGCACCTGCCATTCCCAGCAGCAATGCCGCATGCAAAGCGGCCATCAGCACGGCCGTAACGGTCACCTGATGGAGCGCACCCACCCGGCTGTGCCGCCACACGTGCACGGTGCAGGGGACGCAGACTGCCGCCATCGCCACCATCAGGACGCCAAGCCACACACCATGATGGCCGGCTGCCGCCAGCCACACGTGCACCAGGCAGGAGACAGCGGTGGCCACGGCGCACACGCGGGGATGCAGGACGGGCCCGCAGGCGCGGACCGGTCCCGCCGTCGTCGTCATGTCCCGGATCCCGCTGCCGGTACTAGTGGCAGGAGCCACCGCTATCGCCCACGCTGTGGCAGGACCCTGAGGCCGGCTTGTTCGGGTTGGCCGGCACGTCCAGGACGGGACTGCGGTCAAAGAAACCTTCGGGGCGGAGCTTAAAGCCCACGGTATCCACGGGCATGATGGGCCAGTCCTCGACGCGCGGGAAGTGGGTCAGGCCGAAGGTATGCCACACCACGATGTCCTGGCCGTCGATGTCACGGTCCTGCGCAACATACGCGGGCAAACCTGCGCCGCCTGCATGCTGGTTCACGAAGTCGCCCGTGGGGTACCGCTCATCCTCGGCGTAGCGGGTGACCCAGAGATCCTTGGTGGCGAACGCGGCACGCGCGGCAATGGAGGACCCGGGGTCGGCCAGCAGGGTGGGCTGGTTCTCGGAGTGGAGTTTGTAGCCCACGGGCTCACCCAGCCGGTTGCGGGATTCCGGATTGGAGATGATCCAGGTCCGGCCGGTGCGGGCGTCGGCTTCCCGGACAGCCTCGCTTTCGCGCGCCAGCACGGTGCGCTTGCGGGAGAACGCGTTGCCGCGTTCGTTGCCGGGACCCATGGCCTGGCGGACCACGTTCTCCTCCTCCACGCGGTTGGTGAAGCCGTCAATGGCCATGTCCAGGCGGGCGCTGAACAGGTGCTGGTGGAAGGGGGCGCCCAGGCCGGGTGCCAACTGCGAGATGTTGTCCGAGCCGCCCTCGGGGAAGGCGGATGTGAAGACGACACCGGTGGCCTTGGCCTCGAATTCGATGGTGCCGTCCAGGTAGAGGTACCAGTAGAAGCCGTAGTCGTAGTTGCCGATGGTGGTGAAGAAGGAGATCACCAGGCGGCGGTTGCGGCGGGTGTAGTTGACGCCGGACCACAGGTCGGAGTGCTTGGACAGGATGCCCCAGTCCTCCTCGTGCATGCAGATGCCGTTGCGGATCTCGCGCGGGTTGCCGAAGGCGTCGCTGATCACCGGGCTGAGGTACGAAATGTCGCCCAGGCAGTCACAGCCCAGCTCCAGGGAGTTCGCGTACTGGCCCACCAGGTACTCGCCCGTGTCGAAATAGTTCTGCCAGGACCGGATGGGCGAGGGGTCCCCGTAGGGAACCACCATTTCCGCAATGGAGGCGCGGTTGATGATGGGGCGCTTCTTGTCGCCGTCCCGGAAGGCGAGGTTGTGCAGGACCACGCCTTCCCGGACGTCGAAGCCCACATCCACGCTCCACTTTTCCCACTCCACGTGGTTGCCGCCCGAAACTGAGAAGCTGGGGCCTTCCGGTTGGGTGATGCTGATGGGCTTCTGCGTGGTTCGGAGCGGGCCGGTCAGTTCAGGATCCGTGTAATTGCCGTGCTCGGACGGCACCGGCATGGGGCCGAGGTCCAGCACCTGGGTGACTTCCTTGTTGACCACGTCAACGTAGGCCACGAGCCCGTCCACGGGATGGGCCCAGGCGCTGTCCTCCGGAAATTCCTGGACAAACGCCAGGCCGCGCAGGATCCGGCGGCCCTTTTCCTCGGTGTACTCGAACGAGCCGGCGGAGAGCGGGGCAACCCGGACTTTGTTGACGTCCAGGTCCCGGTCCGCCAGCGCTTTGAGCCAACGCTCATCTTCGGCCAGGAGCGCCTCGACGACTTCGAACTCCTCCTCCAGGACCGGGAGTTCTCCGGTCACCGCAGTGTCAAGCACGACAGCGGACACCACCTTGCGCTGCGTCAAAGAGACGACGATGTCGCTGGGGGCACCACCCGAGACGTCGTGGATGAAGATGCGGAAGCGCCGGTCAACAGTATGTGCCGCGGCTCCCCGGGGTGGCTCCACCAAACCCAGGTAGGCGATGCGGTGGTGCGGCTCGAGGTGGCCTTCAGACTGCAGGATGGACCGGACCTCGGAAATTTCGTCGCCGGTGGCCAGTTGGAAGGCTGATGTGGCGTGGGTTGGAGCAAGTGTCATGGGGAACCTTTGTCCTGACCCTTTCGGGTCTGCGGATTTATTTTCTATAGTTGTAGAGAATAAACGTCCGTAACATGGCTCACAAGAGTCTGAGCGAAAATATTTTCTGGGGAGTGGCCGCGGTGCCGAAGATAGTTGACCATGACGAGCGGCGCCTGGAGCTGGTGGACGCCACCTGGCGCATCATCGCCCGGCAGGGCCTGGAGGGGGCAACCATGCGGGAGATCGCCATGGAAGCGGGCTTCGCAAACGGGGCGCTCAAGCCCTACTTCCCCACCAAGGACACGCTCCTGGAATTCGCGTTCGGCCATGTCTTCAACCGCACGAACCAGCGGATCGCGGACATCACCCGGGGCAAGTCAGGGTTGCCCGCCCTGCGGGCCTTCTGCCGGGAAGTACTCCCGCTCGACGAGGAGCGGATCAACGAGGCACGGATCGTCATCCCGTTCTGGCAGAAGGCGGTCAACGACCCCCAGAAGGCAGACATCCATCAGCAGTCCATGAGCGAGTGGCTGGCCACCATCCGGCGCTACCTGGCGGAGGCGAGGGACAGCGGAGACGTCCGCGCCGCCGTCAATGATTCCGTCCTGGCCGGCCAGCTCCTGAACATGCTGCTCGGCGCGCAGATTGCCGCAGCACTCGGCAACGGCACACCCAATCCCGGGCTCGAGGAGCAGCTCGAGGGATTCCTGGCCCTGCTATGACCATTCCGCCCGTCATCGACACCCCGGACATCCTTGTGGACCTCGACATCCTGGACCGGAACATTGCCCGGATGGCCGAAACCGTCCGGGCAAAAGGCCTCACCCTTCGCCCAAACGCCAAAACGCACAAGATCCCGGAGATCGCCGACCGTCAACTGGCAGCTGGGGCCGCCGGACTCACGGTGGCAACCATCGGCGAGGCTGAAGTCTTCGCAGCCGCAGGGGTGACCGACCTCTTCATCGCCTACCCCTTGTGGGTCTCGCCGGGGAAGGCCGAACGGCTCCGGCGCCTGGCGGACACAGTGACGGTCGCCGTCGGCGTGGACTCGGCGGAAGGCGCAGCAATGCTCGGCGCGGGGCTCGGCCCGGCAGCCCGAAACGTCAGCGTGCTGGTTGAAATCGACAGCGGCCATCACCGCAGCGGTGTCCGCCCACAGACGGCGGCGGACGTGGCAAAAGCAGCGTCCGACGCCGGCCTTAAAGTCGCGGGAGTGTTCACCTTCCCCGGCCACAGCTACGCGCCCGGCATGCCGGTGGAAGCAGCGGCACAGGAGCAGGAGGCGCTCAGGCAGGCTTCGGATGCGCTGGCCGCCGCCGGACACAATGCAACCGTGCGAAGCGGTGGATCCACGCCCACTGCACTGCTGACCGAAAGCTCGGTGGCAACGGAGGTGCGCCCGGGCGTCTACGTCTTCGGCGACGCCCAGCAGCTTGAGCTTGGCCGGTGCGGTGTGGAGGACATCGCGCTGACGGTGGCGGCGACGGTGGTGAGCCGCCATGCAAGCACCCCCGGCACCCCGGAACGCTTCATCATCGATGCCGGAAGCAAGATCCTGGGCAGCGACCGGCCGGCCTGGGCCACCGGATATGGCCGCCTCATCGATCACCCGGAGGCCCGGATCACCGCCCTCTCGGAGCACCATGCCACGGTCGAGTGGCACGGCCCGGGAAACAGGCCGGCCCTGGGCGACCGGCTGCGGGTCATCCCGAACCACGTCTGCCTGGCCATCAACCTCGTGGACGACGTCGCCGTCACCAGCGGCGGGCAGCTCGTGCACCGGTGGACGGTGGCGGCCCGCGGCAGGAACGCGTAGTACCTCCACTCTTTTTTCGCCAACCGTTGAAAAAAGATCCTGCGGACCGTAACCTGATGGGACTGTGTTGCAGGACACAGCTCCCGGGGAACATCAGATGGCCAGCCGTCGTCAGGAACATCCATGCCAGCACCAGCCCGGCCTGCGGTACATCCCGCCAGCCAACGCCTTACGTCCAGCGTTGCCACGTCCTTTGACCACTGGAAGCACCTGGTGGCCGAGTCCTTCGTACCCCTCACGGCACGGACGGCAGACGTGGACGGGTTCCGCGGACAGCTGCGCGCAAGGGTGCTGGACCGCATGTCCATTGTCGAAGTCACGGCCACCTCGCACGAGGTCCACCGCACCCCGGCCCTGATCGCCCAGGCCCATGAGCGCTACTTCAAGCTCAACCTGCAGCTGGAGGGCACCGGGCTGCTCATCCAGGACAACCGCGAGGCCGTCCTCCGGCCCGGCGACCTGGCCATCTACGACACCAACAGGCCCTACACCCTGACGTTCGCGGAGCAGGCGCGGATGATGGTGGTGATGTTCCCCTGCGACGCACTGTCCCTGCCCACCGACTTCGTGGGCCAGCTCGCTGCCGTGAGGATGGCCGGCAGCACCGGCCTCAGCGGAATTGTGGGACAGTTCATCCGCCAGCTGTCCGAGAACCTGGACGTCCTGGACGGCCCCAGCGGTTCGCGGCTGGCAGCCAACGCCCTGGACCTGGTGTCCACCATGCTGCACGCCGAAATGGACATGACGCCGGACCGGATGAAGCCGCAGGCACTCCTGGCAGTTTCCGTCCGTGAATACATCGAGGCCAACCTGGCCGATCCCCTGCTGTCCCCCGCCAGCATCGCCGCCGCGCACTTCATCTCGACGCGCCACCTGCACAACGTGTTCCACGAGTCCGGGACAACGGTGGCCAGCTGGATCCGGAGCCAGCGGCTGGAGGGGGCCCGCCGCGACCTGCGCGACCCCCTGCACGCCGCACAGTCCGTGGGTGCCGTCGCAGCCCGCTGGGGTTTCCTGGACGCGGCGCATTTCAGCCGCACGTTCCGCGATGCCTTCGGCGTCTCCCCAAGCGACTGGCGCCGGGGCGCTTAGCACTCCTAGATGAGCCCCTGGGCCAGCATGGCGTCCGCCACCTTCACGAAGCCGCCGATGTTGGCGCCGAGGACGTAGTTGCCGGGGTCGCCGTATTCGTCGGCTGTGGACGCGCACCGGTGATGGATTCCCACCATGATCTCCGTCAGCCGTTCTTCGGTGTGCTCAAAGGACCAGGAGTCCCGGCTGGCGTTCTGCTGCATCTCCAAGGCGGACGTTGCAACGCCGCCCGCGTTGGCTGCCTTGCCGGGACCGAAGAGCACGCCCGCCTTCTGGAACACCGCGACGGCGTCACGGGTGGACGGCATGTTGGCGCCCTCGCCCACTGCAAGGAGCCCGCCGCGCACCAGCCTGGCGGCAGCACCGCCGTCGAGCTCGTTCTGCGTGGCGCACGGCAGTGCCACCGACGCGTCAACGTCCCACACGGAACCGCCCTCCACGTAGGAGACGCCGGCCCGGCGGGCAGCGTATTCCTTGAGCCGTGCGCGCTCCACCTCCTTAACCTGGCGCAGGAGCCCGACGTCGATGCCCGCCTCATCCACGATGTAGCCGGAGGAGTCGGAGCAGGCCACCACGGTGGCGCCGAGGGCCTGGGCCTTGGCGATGGCGTTGATGGCGACGTTGCCGGAGCCTGAGACCACCACGCGCTTGCCGTCAAAGGACGTTCCGCGGGTCTTCAGCATTTCCTGCGTAAAGATGACGGTCCCGAAGCCGGTGGCTTCGGGCCTGACGAGCGAGCCGCCCCACGAGATGCCCTTGCCGGTCAGCACGCCGGATTCGTACCGGTTGGTGATGCGCTTGTACTGGCCGAAGAGGTACCCGATTTCGCGTCCGCCCACGCCGATGTCCCCCGCCGGAACGTCGGTGTACTCGCCGATGTGCCGGTACAGCTCCGTCATGAAGGACTGGCAGAAACGCATGACTTCGGCATCGCTGCGGCCGCGCGGATCAAAGTCGGAGCCGCCCTTGCCGCCGCCGATGGGCATGCCGGTGAGGGCATTTTTGAAAATTTGCTCGAAACCAAGGAACTTGACGATTCCCAAATAGACGGACGGGTGGAACCGCAGGCCTCCCTTGTACGGGCCCAGCGCCGAATTGAATTCCACCCGGAAGCCGCGGTTGATCTGCACCCGCCCGGTGTCATCCGTCCACGGCACGCGGAAGATGATCTGGCGCTCGGGCTCGCAGAGCCGCTCCAGGATGGCGGCTTCGAGGAATTCGGGGTGCCTGTCGTGGACGGGGCCGAGGCTTTCGAAGACTTCGACCACCGCCTGGTGGAACTCCGCTTCGCCGGGGTTCCGTGCCAGGACCGTATCCCTGATGGCCTCGAGCCGTGAATCCATGGTTTTCCTCACCTCTGCGTGAAACAGGAACGGTACGTTTTGTTGAACCGCTCGAAACTTGACCCTTCAAGCTATCGGATTAAGACCGGAGACCAGTAGGCGGAGCGCTATTTGTCCCTTATTCTCCGTATTGTGACAGTTCTCTTCCGCATAACGAAAGGAGGGTGCACGAGGATGTGCATCCGGAAGGCCCTCTGATGGCCTACATCTGCCTGCTGCTTTCGGGGGCAGCCCTGCTCCTCAACGGACTCGCCACGCTGGGCCTCCTCCCCCGTCGCGACGCAGCCGTGGCCAGCCTTGCCATCGGGACCGTTCAACTGGCGCTCGGCGTCGTATTTTTGCCAGGCGCGGCAGCGCTCGAACAGGCAGGGCCGCTGTTGACTGCTGCAGGGATGTTCCTGTTCGGCCTGACATACGTGTACGTGGGGCTGGACACCCTGCTGGATCTGGGCTCGAAGGGCCTGGGCTGGTTCTGCGGCATGGTTGGAGTGGTGGGCCTGCTGCTCGCCGCCGCCTGGGCGGGGACGGACCCGCTGCTGGCAGTGCTGTGGCTGGCCTGGTCTGCGCTGTGGGCGTTGTTTTTCGCATCAATGGCGCTGGGCCTCACACGCCTGGACCCGTTCATCGGCTGGGCGCTGGTGCTGACCAGCCAGACGACTGCCACACTTCCGGCTTTCCTCGGGCTGGCCGGCAACTGGCCACGCGGGCAGGCAGCTGCCTGGACGGCGGCAGCATTCCTGGCCGCACTGT
>NZ_JARHXQ010000077.1:0-41441 GCF_029222765.1 Arthrobacter sp. Cr_A7
CAACGCCGATGCCGAATCAAGGGTAGCGGTCAGCGGCCGGAAGGGGTCCCTCCGCGGACCCGTTTCGGCGCCGGAATGCAGGGTGGAAAAACCTGCCGCGAAAATAGGGTAGTGTTGTTTCAGCGACGCGGGGTGGAGCAGTTCGGTAGCTCGCTGGGCTCATAACCCAGAGGTCACAGGTTCAAATCCTGTCCCCGCAACTATGTGAAGACCCCGTACGGCAGATATGCCGGACGGGGTCTTCTTTTTCCTTGGATACGGGTAGTTCCTAGTATTCTCTTTCGCAGAGCCTCACGCGCAGTGAGTACTTGGCCAGTCATTCTCGAGAGGAATGTTGTTCGATGTCCACACCCACGAAGAAGCCCGGCACCGCCGCGGGTAAGCGGTCCCGACTCTACTGGGGGGTGCCCGCCGTCCTCGTGGCGCTGGTCCTGGTGGTGCTGCTTGCCAAATGGCTGATGGGGTTGCCGGCTGTTGCCTCGTTCGTGGCCGACTACCCGGGCCACTCGGAGCTTCCCGACAATGCTCCGGTGGGTTTTCCGGCCTGGCTGGCCTGGCAGCACTTCCTGAATGCGTTCTTCCTGCTCCTGATCATCCGCACCGGCTGGCAGGTGCGGACCACCACCCGTCCCAGCGGGCACTGGACCCGTAACAACAAGGGCCTGATCCGGACCAAAAACGCTCCCACCAAGATCAGCCTGGAACTGTGGTTCCACCTGACCCTGGACGCGCTGTGGATCCTCAACGGGCTCGTGTTCGCGGTCCTGCTCTTCGCCACCGGACAGTGGATGCGCATCGTCCCCACGAGCTGGGACGTGTTCCCGAACGCCCTCTCGGCGGCCCTGCAGTATGCGTCGCTCAACTGGCCAACGGAGAACGGCTGGATCAACTACAACGCGCTGCAGCTGCTGGCCTACTTCGTCACGGTTTTCATCGCCGCGCCGCTTGCGTTCATCACCGGCCTCCGCATGTCCTCGGCCTGGCCCAAAAAGGCGGCCGGCCTGAACAAGGCGTTCCCCATCGAGTGGGCCCGCGCCGTCCACTTCCCGGTAATGATCTACTTCGTGGCCTTCATCGTGGTGCACGTCTTCCTGGTGCTGGCCACCGGCGCGCTGCGCAACCTCAACCACATGTACGGCGTGCGTGACGACGACGGGTGGTTCGGCTTCTGGGTCTTCGTCGCCTCGGTGGTGGTCATGGTGGCGGCCTGGTTCCTTGCCCGTCCGATCTTCCTGCGGCCCATTGCTTCCCTGATGGGCAAGGTCAGCCGCTAACCCGCCTGGGAATCCTTAAGCCTCTGGTAAGCCTCCAGGGCCCGCTCCCTCGATTCGGGCAATTCAACGAGGGGGGCCGGGTACTCCGGCACACCGGCCTTCCATGGTTCATGAATGGCCTTGGCGTCAAGGCTGGCGAGCTCAGGGACGAACTCACGGAGGTAAGCCCCGGCGGCGTCGAATTTCCTGCTTTGCGTTACCGGGTTGAAGATCCGGTAGTAGGGCGAGGCGTCGGCGCCCGACCCTGCCACCCATTGCCAGTTGGCAGGGTTGCTGGCGGCATCTGCGTCCACCAGGGTGTCCCAGAACCATTCCTCCCCGATGCGCCAGTCAGCCAGCAGGTTCTTGACCAGGAACGAGGCAGCGGCCATCCGGACGCGGTTGTGCATCCAGCCGGTCTGCCAGAGCTGGCGCATGCCGGCGTCCACGAGCGGATAGCCCGTGCGCCCCTGCTGCCACGCCTGGAGTTCCTCCTTGCCGAGGGACTGCCACTCAAACCGGTCGAACTCGGCCCGGTAGTTGCGGGTGGCAAGGTGCGGGTTAGCATACAGCAGGTGCCAGCAGAACTCTCGCCAGCCGAGTTCCGAACGGAAAATCCCGACGTCGGCCGGCATCTTGTGCGAGAACCGCCGGCGTATTTCCCGCCACACCCGGAAGGGACTCATTTCGCCGAACCTCAGGTGCGGCGAGAGCCGGCTGGTCCCTTCGGCACCGGGAATGTTCCTCCCCGTGCCGTAGTCTTCGGCTGGTCCGGCAAGGAAGTCCTCCAGCCGGTGCAGCGCGCCGTCTTCACCGGGCTCCCAGGTGTCAGCCAGGCCGCCGCTCCAATCGGGGGAGGCGGGCAGCAGCTGCCAGCTGTCCAGGTCGTCGCCCTGCGGCAGGCGGCCCTTCGGAGCGGCTGGTGACGGCAGGCTGCGGGGAGGCTCCAAGGGGTCACGGACTTCATGGCCGGCCAGGCAGGTACGCCAGAACGGCGTAAACACCTTGTACGGTCCGCCGGCACCTGTGCGCACCGTCCATGGCTCGAACAGCAGGTTTGCCTGGTAGCTCGATGCTTCCAAGCCGTTGTCCGCTGCCCAGGCCTTGACGGCGGCGTCCACGGTGCGCTCCGGAAGGCCGTAGCGCCGGTTCCAGAAAAAATAGCCAGCGCCGGTCTCAGACGCCAGTTCCCTGATCGTGTCTGCCGCGGGACCGCGGCGGAGAAGCAGGCGCGAGCCCTTGGCTTCAAGCGATCCGGACAGCGCCGCCAGGGAATGGTGCAGCCACCAGCGTGCCGCCCCTCCCAGAGCACGGACTCCCTCGGACTCCTCGTCCAGGATGTACACCACCGTCAGGGGGAGCCCGAGTGCGGCAGCCTCAGACAACGCAGGGTTGTCGTCCAAACGAAGATCGTCACGCAGCCACACCAGGGACGTCACATCGGAAGAAGACATGCCACCACGCTACACACCTGCGGCATGGGTAAGGGCCGGAGCTTCCGGCCCCGGCCCTTACCCAACGCCCTTCACGAGGGCTGCTTCTGCTATCCGTCAGAGCTTGTCGTAGTCGATTTCAGTCGTGGTGGATTCATCGGAGTTGGCAGAGCCGGCTGCGCCGATGGCAGGCTTTGAGGCGCCGCCCGACTTCAACGCTGCCAGGCGGGCTTCAATCTCCACCTGCTCACCAAGGTCCTCGAGCTGGTTGAACTGCGCATCGAGGCTTGACGCCGCCAGTTCCTGCTGCCCACGGACCTTCGCCTCTTCGCGGCGGATCTTCTCCTCGAAGCGGCCCACCTCGCTGGTGGGGTCCATGATGTCAATGCTCTTGATGGCGTCGTGGACCTGCGACTGCGCAGCCGCGGTCTTGGAGCGGGCCACCAGTTCGTTGCGCTTGCTGGTCAGCTGGTTGAGCTTGCCCTTCATCTGGTCCAGGCCGGTCTTCAGCTTGTCCACTACTTCCCGCTGGGAAGCGATGCTCGGTTCGGCGCCCTTGGCCTCATTTTCGGCGGCCATCTGCCGCTGCAGGGCAACCTTGGCCAGGTTGTCGAACTTTTCGGCGTCCGTCACATTGCCGTTGGCACGGTATTCATCGGCCTTACGGGAAGCGGCAAGTGCCTTGTTTCCCCAGTCGCGCGAGTTCTTGACATCCTCGTTGTAGTCGTCCTCGAGCATGCGGAGGTTGCCGATGGTCTGTGCGACGGCGGACTCCGCTTCGGCGATGTTGTTGGTGTAGTCCCGGACCATCTGGTCCAGCATCTTCTGCGGGTCCTCAGCGTTATCCAGCAAGGAGTTGATGTTTGCCTTTGCCAGCTGTGCGACACGGCCGAAAATGGACTGCTTAACCATGGTGTTACCTTTCGTCCTGCTCTGTGATGACCACTGAAATCCGTGAACAGTGGGTGTACTGCTTCTGTCCGCCCGCCGGGACCCCGTCAAACGTCCAATCTCTGATTGTCAGAAACTTCCCGAGTCTCCTCCGCCGAAGTCTCCGCCACCGAAGTCGCCGCCGCCGAAGTCACCTCCGCCCCAGCCCCCGCCGTCGCTGTGGCCGCCGCCCCAGCCCCCGCCGCCGCCTCCGTTAAGGATGGAGTTGATGAGGATGCCGCCCAGGATGGCGCCGCCGAGGCCGCCACCTCCACCGCCGCCGAACATGCCGCCCCGGCCGTAGCCCTGGTTGGCGTAGCCGTCGAAGTGGTCCACGTCAGCCTGTGCCAACTGGGCCGCCTGCGCAGCGAGCGCGTGAGCCTGTTGGGCGTAGGTCAATGCAGTGACCGGATCGGTCCGGGCAATGGACAGCGCATAGTCGAGGTTCCGCTGCGACTCTGCCAGCCGGGTGCGCGCCTCGGTGCCCACACCGCCGCGCCGGGCGGTGATGTAGTCGGACGTTGCACTGATCTGGGCTTGGGCAGACATGATGGTCTGCTGGAGCGATGCCTGCGCACGGCGCGCCTGCTCCTGCTGGTCCCGGATGCCGGTCAGCGCCTGGTCGAGGGACTGATGGGCGGTCTCAACGCGCTGGAGGGTGGCGATCGGATCGATCTTTCCGCCCTGCATCTCCGCTTTCACCTGCCCCAGTGCCGCTTCCACACCTGCCACCGGACCGGCCAGCTCGGAGTGGGCGCCGGACTGGATTATCGCCCTTGCCTGGGCAAGGTCCTGCGAGGTGTCAGCCACTGCTGCCTCGAGGCTGTTCCTCGCTTCGTCCAGATTGGACGAGACCTTGGAGATGGCGTCCAGGAGGACGTTGGTCTGGTGCAGGCTTTCCTCTGCTGCCCGGACGGCCACGGCTGCCAGGCTGCCTTCGCCCTCGCCCAGCTTTTGCTGTGCGGTGGCGGTGGCGTTCTGGACGAAGGCCAGGCGTTCCTTGGCCTGCAGGATGTTGTCGGAGACCTGGGTCAGGGCGCTCTCGGCGTACTTGGCGCGCAGGGTGCCGAGGGACTGCTCCGCACTTGCAATTTTTGCATCTGCTTCACGGGCTCCTGCATTGACGGCTGCGAGTGCCTGCGGGGCGTTCTTCTCAAGCTCCCGCAGGGAATCGAAATCGGCCTTCTGTTCCTGCAGGGATGCCAGGGCAGCTTCCGAACGGCGGATGATCTCGCCAAGCCACGTGCGCTGTTGCTCTTCAGTGTCGGGAATGTGGTCGTCCAGCTGCTGCTGAAGCTTGAACGATTCCGTCATGTGGCCTTTGGCTTCGTCCAGGGCCTTGGTGAAGTTGCCGACGGCGGAATCACCGTACTGTGCCTGCGCGAACATCAGTTCCTGCTCGCTGGACTTGATGGCGTCGTCGGCTTCGATCAGCAGGGAGCCGCTCTTGCGGCGCAGTTCCTCAACGCTGAGCGAGGCCAGCGGATCGAGTTCGGCGCCCTGCGGCCCGTAGCTGCCTGTCGCTGCCTGGCCGGCGGCTTTTTTGCGCTTGTTGCGGAAGTACAGGTAAGCGCCTGCGCCACCGGCCGCCACGACGCCGGTGCCAACGAGGACGGCAGTGCCGGCTCCGTTATCGGAAGGAACCGTTCCGCTTCCACCACCAGCGGCGTCACCGATGGCCGCTGCGGTGTCAATTGCGGCCTGGGCGAAGTCGGGGTTGCCGCCCGCCAGGTTGGCCGTGACGGCGTTTTGACTGATGGCCCCCTGCTTGGGCTTGATGGGACTGGCCGAGTTCAATACGAAGCTGAATTTGCCTTCTTCCGCTATCGCGAGGATGGCGTCGGACCGGCCCATGCTCTTATTCGTCGCTACGGCCTGTGCCCAGGCTGCAGGATCGGCGGGATTGGTGAACGAATCAACGGTCACAACATAGAGATTGTATTTGTGGTCTTTCAGAAGCTTCGAGATCGCTTCCTGCACTTCACCCTTGCGGCTGCCAAGAATGTTGGCGTCGTCCACAATGTTGGTTCCCGAGGGAATGGTCACTGGGTCCTCTGCCCAGGCCGCGCCGGCGGGTACCGCCAGCAGGCCGGTGAGGCCGATGACGGCGAGTATACGTTTGAACTTTGACCGCATGTGCAACCCTTCAGCACGCCTGACACCGATTCGGGACGAATCAGTCGTCTCAGAATCCAGCAGCGCCCCCACGCTTGGTGTGAAGCCGCAGGTCGCTGTGGCAATTCATCTTGATTCTATGGTGCACCCCACAGCCCGTCCATCGGCGGGAATATGCCACCAGCGAAACGCATGCGGGGGCGGCGCACAGGGGAAAAAGGGCCATCAGGAAGCTCTCAGCAAACATCCGAGCTTGTTCCAGCCAATGAGTTCATAGTTAATGCAGACGAGGATGAAAGGAAGTCCCATGACTGAGAACCACACTCCCGGACAGGGCGCCGAGGATAACCGTCCGGGCAACCGGAATCCGTGGCAGCAGCACCCGCAGCCGGGGGAGGGTTCCGCGGAGGCTCAGCATGCGGAAGCCCGCGGTGCGGAGGACGCGGCAAGCCAACGCCTGGCAGCAGGTGACCAGCCCGACGGCGGACACGTCCCGGCTCCTCAGCAGTACCCCACGGAAAGGCTGGACCAGCCGCAGTGGGCGAACCCCACGCAGGAACTCCCCGGAGCTCCCCGCCCCGACTATCCCCAGCGCCAGCCTTTCTACGGCCAGTCCGGGTACTACGGCCAGGGTCAGCAGCATACGCAGCAGTACCCCCAGCACAGTCCCCAGGGCCAGCTGCACAACGGCCACCAGCACAACGGCCATCAGGACATCGGCCACCAGGCCCAGGGTGCGCATGAATTCCAGGGCGGAGCGGTGGGCCTCGCGCCGAATCCCAAGGATGCCCCGCGGCGGAAAGCCAGCTTCGGCGTCGGCACGCTGGTGGCCAGCATCCTCGCCGCCGGCCTGGTGGGTGGCGGCGTGGCCACGGTGGGCTCCGCTGAATGGTTCGGTACCTCCGGAACCCCGGCCAGCACCAGCAGCAACGCCCAGCCCGGCACCGTCATCGTCAACAACCAGGACTCGGTCAACGAGATCACTGCAGCAGCAGTGAAGGCTTCACCCAGCGTGGTAACCATCAGTGCTTCCACCGGCAGTGCGGGCGGCACCGGTTCGGGCATCGTGCTGGACGACCAGGGACACATCCTCACCAACACCCACGTGGTCACCCTCGACGGCCAGACGGCGAATGCGAACCTTGAGGTCCGCTCGAGTGACGGCCGGGTCATCCCTGCGAAGCTGGTCGGCACGGATCCGTTGTCGGACCTCGCCGTGATCAAGGTGGACGCAGGCTCGGGCCTCACCCCGGCCACCCTTGGCGATTCCGGGAAGCTGAACGTGGGAGACACTGCCATCGCCATCGGCTCTCCGCTGGGTCTCACCGGAACCGTCACCGACGGAATCGTCTCCACCCTCAACAGGACCATCAGTGTTGCGTCGGCAGCTGCCCCCGAAGAGGGGGACAACGCCGAGGGCGACGACGAGGGCGGCTTCCAGTTCGCGCCTCCGGGCGGTGGACAGAGCCAGCAGACTGCAGAACAGGGCCAAATATCCATCAACGTCATCCAGACGGACGCAGCCATCAACCCGGGCAACTCAGGCGGCGCCCTGGTCAACAGCAACGGTGAGATTATCGGCGTCAACGTGGCCATCGCGTCGGCGGGCTCAAGCGCATCCTCCACGAGCGGAAACATCGGCGTCGGCTTCAGCATCCCCATCAACCACGCCAAGCGGGTTGCCCGGGAAATCATCGAGACCGGCAAGGCTTCCCACGGGCAGCTGGGTGTCAGCGTCAAGCCGAAGGGCACGAGCGCGTCCTCAGAGTTCTCTGTAGGCGCGGACGTCGCCACCGTGGAACCGGACTCGGCAGCCGCCAAGGCAGGTATCAGGGTGGGTGACGTGATCACGAGGTTCAACGACCTTGCAGTCGGTGAACCTGAGCAACTGACCGCGGCTGTGCGTGAGCAACCCGGCGGTTCCAAAGTGAAGATCACCGTACTGCGGAACGGCCAGGAACAGACGTTCGACGTCACGCTGGGCACCGCAGCGAGCTAAGTGCCGTACGGCGCTAACCGCGAAGCAGCAGTACGACGGCGGCGTCCCCACCTTCGGGCGGGGGCGTCGCCGTCGTTGTTTCCACCTCGTGGGGAAGCCAGGCGCCGGCGTCAGGGGAGTGCTGACACAGGCGTTAACGGAAGAGCGCGCAGGGGCGGGCCTATATGGTTAGCTAGGAGCTACCCGTATGCCGGGCATTCCGCGGCCACGACCTCACCCGGCTGGCTGTCCACAAGCATGGAAGGCTGCTGTCAATACAGTGGAAGATACATTGAAGATCATCGTCCTGGTCAAGCATGTACCGGACGCCCAGTTCGACCGTCACCTCAACGGGGAGGGGTACACGACGGACCGCGATGAGAGCATCCTGTCCGAGCTCGACGAATACGCACTTGAGGCGGCACTGCAGCTCGCCGAGGCACGTGGCGGCAGCAAGGCGGGCAACCAGGTCATCGCCCTGAGCATGGGTCCTGCCGGGGCCGTCAATGCCATCAAGAAGGCACTCCAGATCGGGGCCACCGAGGGGGTCCACCTCACCGATGACGCGCTGGCCGGGTCCGACGCCGCCGCTACATCCCTCGCGTTGGCGGCCACCGTCCGGTACCTGGGCCAGTCCGCGCCGGTGGACCTGGTGATCACCGGCATGGCTTCCACCGACGGCGAAACCTCCCTGGTTCCGGCGCAGCTGGCGGAACGGCTTGGCCTGCCCCAGGTCACCTTTGCCTCGTCGCTGGAGGTCAGCGGCGGCAGGCTGACGGCGCGGCGCGATGCCGATACGTTCTCCGAAACGGTGGAAGCATCCCTGCCCGCCGTTGTGTCCGTGACGGACCAGATCAATGAGCCCCGGTACCCCAACTTCAAGGGCATCATCGCCGCCAAGCGCAAGAGCATCACCACACTGTCGCTCGCGGACATTGGTGTTGACCAGGCACAGGTGGGCTTCGCCGGGTCTTGGACCAGCATCATCAATGCAGAGGAACGCCCGCCCCGCACCGCGGGCACCATCATCACCGACGAAGGCGATGCCGGCATCAAGCTGGTTGACTTCCTGGCCGCCCAGAAGCTGCTCTAAGAGGGATCACAGACATGGCAAAAGTACTTGTATTCATCGACAACCCGGGCGCTGCCGTCAAAAAGAGCTACCTCGAGCTGCTGACACTGGCACGTTCACTGGGGGAGAGCGCTGTGGCCCTCAACGGGGAGCTTTCCGACGGCGTTGCGGCTGCCTTCGCCGAATACGGCGTCAGCACGGTGGTGCGCCCCTCGGCCCAGGACCTCGACGACTTCCTGGTTGCCCCGAAGGCTGCCTACGTCGCCGCGGCCGCGGAAACCACCGGCGCGGGCATCGTCCTGCTCGACAACTCGCCCGAGGGCAAGGAGATTGCCGCCCGTGTGGCGATCCGGCTGAACGCCGGCGTTATCACCGACGCCATAGCCGTGGACGCGGATGGAACCGCGCACAAGTCCGTCCTGGCCGGCTCCTACAACACTTCCTGCAAGGCCACCACTTCCGTGTCAGTAGTGACCGTTAAGGCCAACAACATCACGGCCGAGCCTGCCACTGTCCCCTCCACGCCGGAAACCGTCACCGTAGAGGTGCCGGCCGCGGCCGCAGCTGCCCGGATCACCGCCCGCGAGCAGAAGGTGGCCAGCGGACGGCCCGACCTCACCGACGCCCGGATCGTGGTGGCCGGCGGACGCGGCCTGGACGGCGACTTCGGACCCGTCGAAGAGCTCGCCGACGCACTGGGCGCAGCCGTGGGAGCGTCGCGCGCAGCCACGGACGCAGGCTGGATCAGCCATGACGCACAGGTGGGCCAGACCGGCAAGACCGTGTCCCCCCAGCTCTACATCTCAGCCGGCATTTCCGGGGCCATCCAGCAGAAGGCCGGGATGCAGACCTCCAAGGTCATCGTTGCCGTCAACAAGGACGCGGAGTCGCCGGTCTTCGAGATTGCCGATTTCGGCATCATCGGGGACGTCTTCGATGTGCTGCCGCAGGCTACGGAAGAGATCAAGAAGCGAAAAGGCTGATTCCTTGACTGCCTCCAACGAGCAGGCACAGAGCCCGTTCAACCCGGCCACGGACCGGGTTGGGCGGGTGCTCTGTTTTGCGGCCCACCCGGACGACATCGACTTTGGTGCCGCAGGCACCATCGCCGCCTGGACGGCCGCGGGGGTGCAGGTCAGCTACTGCATCATGACCGACGGCGACGCGGGGGGCTTCGACCCGGCACACCGGGCCAACATCATCGCCATGCGGGACGCCGAACAGCGCCGCGCCGCCGGGCTGGTGGGCGTCACCGACATCCACTACCTTCACCAGCGGGACGGATACCTCGAACCCTCGCACGAGGTGATGCGGGGCGTGGTGAAGCTGATCCGGGAAATCCGTCCCGACGTCGTGCTGTCCATGCATCCGGAACGGAACTGGCGGCGCATCCAGAAGAGCCACCCCGACCACCTGGCGGTGGGCGAGGCCGTCACCCGGGCGGTGTACCCTGCGCTGGAAAACCCCTTCGCCTACCCTGAACTCGCCGAATCAGGGCTTGAAGCCTACAAGCTGCCGTGGCTCTGGCTGTACGCGGGGCCGGAGGAGCGGGAGAACCACTTCGTGGATGTCACCGGCCAGGTGGAAGCCAAGCTGAAGGCGATCCATGTCCACGTCAGCCAGCACCCCGATGTGGAAGCCATGGAGGCAACTGTCCGGCAGGGGATGCGGACAAACGCGGACCGGGCGGGACTTCCGGAGGGCCGCAGCGCGGAGGCGTTCCACGTTGTTGCCGTCAACGGTCCCGGAACCATCGCCGGCTTCTAAAATCTGTTTCTATATACAAGAACGCCCCGTTTCCTGGCCGGAAACGGGGCGTTCTTCAGCGTGTTGCCGCTTTCCGGCTACGCTCCCAAGGGTGCGGCGGCGACCGTGGGCAGGGTGGGTGACTGGGATCCGCCCACGGGTTCGACGGTTATCCCCAACGCAGCCGCGGAGGAAATGCCCTGCACAACAGCAGGCTTGGACAGGGCTTCCTCGTCCATCAACCCCTGTGACACGGGGGCAGAGCCGTCCTTGGGAATCAGCCACATCTGGTAGACCTTGCCCTCAGGCGGAGCGGGGACGCCATTCATCTTCACCACGGCGGCGTCCTCGGAGGAGGAGATGAGGAGGGTGGCGGTGCCGCCCCCGGACACATCCACCGATGCCTCGCGAAGGTCGCCGGCACGGACCACCTGGTTCAGGGGGTCGTTCTGGTCCGCGAGGTATGACCCCACTCCGACGCCGCCCAATGCGATCGCCGCAGCTGCTGCCACTCCGGCAAGCCAACGGCGGGCACCGGGCCGGCGCCGTTCTTCCCTGCGCTGGCGGGCCTTGGCGAGCTCGTCGCCGGCTACGGGAACGGCAGCGGTGGCGCCGGTTTGGGCGTCCGGCAGCAAGTCGTCCCGGTGCACGTCTTCCCGGTGCACGCCGTGCTGGGGCGGCAACTGGGCCACAATCCGGTTGAACAGATCGGCCGGAGGTTCCTCTTCAACGTGGAAAGTTCTGGCCAGCGTCTCGCGCGCCTGCCGCACCCGCTCCTGGAATGCGAGCCGTTCTGCTTCCGGGGCGGTGGAGATGTAATCCTCAATGGCTTGCCGTTCGTGATCCGTCACGGCGTCCAGGGCATACAGCTCAGCCAGGTCAACGGCCCTGCCGGACGCGAGGTCCATGGCAACGGTATCGCCGAACGAGCCGGAGCGGCCGTTGCGCCCATGGTTCATTTCTGTCATCTCAACTCACCCCCAGACAGGTCTTCAATCGGATCAGTCCATCGCGGATGCGGGACTTTATGGTGGGTACTGCCGCGTTCAGCCGTTCTGCGACCTCCCGGTAGGTGAGGCCGCCATAGTATGCGAGGCGTACGGACTCCTGTTGTGTTTCGGTCAAGGTTCCTAGGCAGCGGGCTACGGCTTCAGCTTCCAGCCTGCTTCCCACTTCGTCAGAAACGCTGTCATGATCGATGTCCTGCGTGCTGGCGCCGTACTTCGCTTCCCGGTCCGTTGAGGACTGCGAGGACCTGACTTTGTCCACCGCGCGCCGGTGCGAAATAGTCATCAACCAGGACAGCGGGCTTCCTGCCTGGCGGTCGAACTTTGCCGCGTTCTGCCACACCTGCAGGAAGACCTCCTGGGTGGTGTCCTCGCTAAGCTCAGGATCAATCAGAACCCGGCGGGCCATGCCGAACACCCTCCGGGACGTGAGCCGGTAGAACTCCGCAAAGGCCGCCTGGTCCTCACGGGCTATGCCTTCCAAAAGGATTACAAGGCGTTGGCTGAGGTCAGCCGGCGGATCGGTTACCGCGGCAGGAGCCTCGGAATGTGGCGCGTTGGGAGTTTCCATTACTTCCAAGCATAAGTCTCCCGGCGGTGAATCCTCAGCAGTGCCTGTGCGGCTGCGGCTTTTGGTCCTGGACCCTGCTTCCAGAAGTGTCACCTGCCGCTCCTCGATCCCGTGAAATGTTCTCAGGAGTGATTCGGGGCTGCTGCATGGGTGGATGGGCGGCACCGGAAGATTTTTCCCCCGGCTGCCATAGGGAAGGCCTCAGATCCGCGCGCCGGCAAACCCCTGCTGCCGCCACGCCTCGTAGACGGCAATGGAAGCGGCGTTGGCCAGGTTCAGGGAACGCAGGGCAGGCAGCATGGGCAGCCGCACCGTGGCGGTGACGTGGAAGTCCGTTTTCAGTTCCTCCGGGAGGCCCACGGACTCCCGCCCGAACATCAGGACGTCGCCCGGCTGGTACGCGATGTCCGTGTAGCTGGCCGCTCCATCGGAAGTAAACGCATAGACGCGTTCGGGTTGCAGGTGCTGCCAGGCGTCCTCGATGTTCTTATGCACCGTGACCACGGCGAGGTCATGGTAATCGAGCCCGGCGCGGCGCAGCTTGGCGTCTGAAAAATCGAAACCCAGTGGTTCCACGAGATGCAGTTCAGCCCCGGTGATGGCGGCAAGCCTTATGGCGTTACCTGTATTGCCGGGAATTTCAGGGGCGTGGAAGAGGATGCGGAACACATTCCCATCCTAGCGACCGCTGTCAGTGCATGCCGCGCAGCAGCCGGGCCAGGACGGGCACGTTCACGGTATTGGGCGCCGGCCCGGAGGCAAGGAACTCCTTGAGCCCGCGCACCATGCCGGCACCGTTGACGATCTGTACTGTTTCGAGTGCACCTGCGGGGCGGCGGTGATGGTCGATGACCGGCTCGTGCAGGTTCCCGCTGGGGCTCAAAACCACTGTCCAGCCGGTGACGTTCAGTTCCGGGAAGATGTCCTGCATCGCCCGAACAAGGTGGGCCAGCTGCGGCGGTGCGATGGTGCGCGTCCCATGGTTCAGGGTCCTGCCGTCCCAGGCGTACGCCCCCTTGGGCAGGAGCATGGAATTAATCAGGGCGAGCCGGTAGCCCGACAGCACGGCATGGTCGATGTGGCTGTTGTCCGCCGGCGACTGCAGGCCGTTGATGAGCCGGGCGGCGGGGATGGCGGGCAACACCTGGCGGGTCAGGAGCTGGACAGTGCGCATCTCCCGCTGGATCCGTGCTTCGGCTCCAAAGATGCCGCGTTTCCGGGGCATCCCGTGCACCTGCTGGCTGGCCTGAGCCGGTGGAATCAGCGGAACAGTGCCGGGCGTGAACGGCGGCACGTAGACAGGCGGATCCCCCGCGGTATTGCGGGTGCTGCCAGGCCGGTGGACTGTGGCCGACGCCCGGCTGCCGGCGGGAGGAGCATCAAAGTGCGGCTCATCGTCGGCAGCATTGCCCCGGACAGGGCCCGCCGCATACGAACGGTCGTAGGCTTTACGGCGCTGGGGATCAATGAGGGTCTCATATGCGGCCGTCACCCGGCGGAACGCGGCAGCGTCACCGCCATGGTCGGGATGGGCGGTGCGGGCAGCACGGCGGTAAGCCACCTTGATTTCCTTCTCAGTGGCCGTAACGGCTACCTGAAGGACCTGGTAGTGGGAGCTGCTGCTCTCGGTCAAACACTCATCCTTTTCTGTATGGCCGGCCCGCGGGGGAGCCAAGCCAGCCCAGTCTAGCCAGCACGGCGGCCCGCCCTGTCCTGACAACGAGTGCTTGGGCTGTGCAGGTTCCCGGCGGGAGCTGCAGTCTAGACTCGTGCATGCGCGGCCGGCGGGGCCGTGGCATGAAACAGCGGGGGACATGACAATGCCGACGACGGTACGGGCGGCTGGCGGGAAGTGGCTGGGGGCGGCGCTGGCAGGCGCCCTGGGCGCCGTCCTATTGAGCGGATGCAGCGTGGAGGTGCGGGATCCGGCGGCACCGGACGTGGTTGAAAGCACTCCGGTCCTGGCTACTCCCACCATTACCCCCGGCCATGACGCTGACGCCGTGGCCGGGCAGGATCTTCCCTTCGCAGCCGGCGGGACCCTTGCCCGCGACGTCCCCGTGGGGATATCGGATGGGTTGAAGGATGCGCCTGGCTGGAAGCAGGTTAAGGACAATGTCGCCGGCGAGAGCCAGTACGCAAAAGCGGACGGGTGCCTCGTGGCTGCCAAAGTCCGCAGCAACCAAGGCGCCCTTGCGCGGGGCGATGACCGTGAATCAACGGCGGCGCTCTTTGAATACCTTGATCCGACCCTGCTGCCGGGCTCCCTGAAGGCAGACACCCTTCGCTGGGGAAATGACCGCGACGCGCCGGTGCGCCGGGTGGAAGTCCTGGCCCTGGAGCAGGCTGCACCGCGGGGCGGGAAGGCAGCGGTCGTCCTGGCCCGGCTCTTCGCCACCGCCGGCTCGTCCGTCTATGTCTCCGTGTCCTGCCCCGATGCGGCATCGCTCGCCGCAGCGCGGGCAGACGTAGCCTCGTTCCTGCCGGTGCTGCCGCCGTCGAACTAGCTTCCCGGGCATCAAGCTTCCTGGGCATTTAAAAGGAAGAGCCGGCCGCTGGATATCCAGCTGCCGGCAGGTCTTTTCTGCTGTAGTCAATGCGCACAGTTACTCCGTGCGCACTCCTGTAGGCCGGGAGAGGCGGTTCAAAGCCAGCGCTGCCACCAGAAGCCCGAAGTCGCGCAGTGCGACGTCGAAGAAACTCCCCAGCAGGAGGAGGTTGATGATGATGCCGGCCAGCCAGGCCGCCACCAGGAGCGAACCAAACCGCGGGCGGATGGCCACGATAATACCGGCGGCAATCTCCACTGCCCCCACCACGTACATGAAGGTCTGGGCGGGGATCGGCACGATCGCGGTGGCCTGCGGAGCAAGGTAGATCGTCCAGTCAGCCAGGATGTTGGTGAACTTGTCCAGGCCGAAGATGATCGGCGCAACGGTAAACACAGTTCGCAGCAGCAGGAAAGCCTGCCGTGCAGGTTGAACTGCCGGGAGGTGATGGGCATGCACTGCGGATGCGGTTTTCATAGCAACTCCTTCTAAAAGTAGATATGACAATTTTAGAAGCGGGCAGGTCTATAATCAAGAGATCTTGACTTTGGATTGGGGTGGAATGACCAGGCTCCCTTGGGCAGACAGGATGGCTGCGCTCGCCTCCCTGGCAGACGAAAAGCGGCTCCAGCTCTTCGAATTCGTGGCGGCGGCGCCGCATGCCGTGAGCCGCGACGATGCCGCCCGGGCCGCGGGCATTCCGAGGAGTACCGTGTCCTTCCACCTGGACCGGCTGGTCCAGGACGGCCTGCTGGCCGTTGAATTCCACAAGCCGCCGGGAAAAACCGGCCCCGGGTCCGGGAGGCCTGCAAAGATGTACCGGAGCACAGCGGGCGAAATCGGCGCCTCGGTGCCTGACCGGAATTACGACCTTGCAGGCGAGCTCCTGGCCGCCGCCATCGAGAGGTCCCAGGAGACCGGCAAACCGGCAGGAGTGGTACTCCGGGACATCGCCTTCCACAAAGGCCGGGAGTTGGCCGAGGGAGCCGAATCCCTGGAGCGGTTCCTCGCCGCAACCGGATATCGGCCGGAACCGGACGGCGAGGGCGGGTTCCTGCTGCCGAACTGCCCCTTCCACCGGCTTTCCCGGACGCACACCGGCGTGGTGTGCTCCATGAACGGCGCGTTCCTGCGGGGCGCGGCGGTGGGTTCCGGCACCTCGGAGGAACGCGTGGCGGGAGCGGATATGCCGGATTACTGCTGTGCCCGGATTGTCCCGGCACATCAGGTGGCAGGGCCTCCGGCACCGGGCGGCAACCGGCCCAAGGGCTAGAATTGCAAGGTGCCCGTCTACCTCGATCATGCTGCCACCACCCCGCTTTCGGCTGAGGCTCTGGCTGCCCTGACGCGTGAACTTGCCCGCACCGGAAACCCCTCCTCGCTGCATGGTTCCGGCCGGCGGGCGCGCAGGGCAGTTGAGGATGCGCGGGAGGCCGTCGCCGCTGCTGCCGGCGCCCATCCATCAGAGGTGATCTTTACGTCCGGCGGCACCGAATCGGACAACCTGGCTGTCAAGGGCCTGTATTGGGCCCGGGTGGCAGAGAACCCCGCGCGGCGGCGCATCCTCTGTTCCGCCGTCGAACATCACGCGGTCCTGGACACCGTGGAGTGGCTGGAACGGCATGAGGGCGCCGACGTGACGTGGCTGCCGGTGGACGGCGACGGCGTGGTGGACCTCGAATTCCTTCAAGGTGAGCTGTCCCGGGATCCGGACACCATCGCGCTGGTCACCGTTATGTGGGCCAACAACGAGGTGGGTACCATCCAGCCGGTCCATCGGATCGTGGAACTGGCCCATGCCGCCCGCGTTCCCGTGCACTCGGATGCCGTGCAGGCGTTCGGTTCGCTCCCCGTGGATTTCAAGGCGTCCGGCCTGGATGCCATGTCCATCTCCGGGCACAAGATCGGGGGACCGGTGGGTGTGGGGTCCCTCCTGCTGGGGCGGACGGTCAAGCTGACCCCCGTCCAGCACGGAGGCGGGCAGGAACGGGACGTCCGCTCCGGCACCTTGGATACGGCCTCGATTGCAGCTTTCGCAGCGGCCGCAGAGGCTGCTGCTGCAGCGCTGCCCCGTGAAGCCGCCCGGATCACGGCCCTCCGCGACCGACTGATCAAAGGGGTGCTCGAGCGGGTGCCGGAGGCCGTCCTGCGCGGAGCGCCAGGCACCGGGCGGCTCCCGGGCAATGCGCATTTCACCTTCCCGGGCTGCGAAGGGGATTCCCTCCTCTTCCTTTTGGACCTTGCCGGGGTTGAGTCATCCACCGGATCGGCGTGCACGGCCGGTGTGCCGCGCCCGTCCCACGTCCTGCTGGCCATGGGACTTGACGAGGAAACGGCGCGGGGCGCGCAGCGGTTCACTCTCGGCCATGCCTCCACCGACGCCGACGTCGACGCCTTGCTGAACGCCCTTCCGGACGCCTATGCACGTGCCCGGCAGGCAGGTATGGCCGGCCACGAGTCCTCCATCCAGACTGCAGGCACCATCGCCCGGCAGGGACGGGCTGCCAGCTGACCGCGCTGCCGCCGTGCTCCTTGACCCTGCGCCGTGCTCCTTTACACGAGGCCGTAGAATAGATAGGCGACGATCGTATCCGGGACCCTGCCCGGCGGTCCGCACGGTCCCGGCCATGGGGCCGCAGCCTTCCCCGACAGAAAGCCAGCATGCGAGTTCTAGCAGCCATGAGCGGCGGAGTTGACTCCGCCGTAGCCGCCGCCCGCGCCGTTGAGGCGGGGCATGACGTCGTCGGGGTCCACCTGGCGCTGTCGCGGATGCCAGGCACCCTGCGTACCGGCAGCCGCGGCTGCTGCACCATCGAGGATTCCCGCGACGCCTGGCGCGCGTGTGACGTCCTGGGCATCCCTTACTACGTGTGGGACTTCTCCGAGCGCTTCAAGGAAGACGTCGTCCAGGACTTCATCGACGAGTACGCAGCCGGCCGTACGCCCAACCCCTGCATGCGCTGCAACGAGCGGATCAAGTTCGCGGCCCTGCTGGAAAAGGCCATTGCCCTGGGCTTCGACGCCGTGTGCACCGGACACTATGCCAAGGTGATCGAAGACGCCGACGGGAACCGTGAGCTGCACCGCGCCGCGGACTGGGCCAAGGACCAAAGCTATGTCCTCGGCGTCCTGACCCACGAACAGCTCAAGCACTCAATGTTCCCGCTCGCCGACACCCCATCCAAGGCCGAGGTCCGGGCCGAAGCCGAGCGGCGCGGACTCTCGGTGGCCAACAAGCCCGACAGCCACGACATCTGCTTCATTCCCGACGGCGACACCGCCGGGTGGCTCGCGGAAAAGATTGACATGACCACCGGCGACATCGTGGACGAAACAGGCACCAAAGTAGGTGAGCATCCCGGCGCCAACGCGTTCACCGTCGGCCAGCGCCGCGGCCTGAAGCTCGGCACACCGGCCGCCGACGGAAAACCGCGCTTCGTCCTGGAGATCCGGCCGAAGGAAAACAAGGTGGTGGTGGGACCGGAGGCGCTCCTGGCCATCGACGAGATCCGGGGCATTAAGGTCTCCTGGGCGGGCCTGCCGATCGCGGAGGTGGAGTCCGGTGCGGAATTCGACTGCTACGCGCAGGTTCGCGCGCACGGCGACCCCGTGCCGGCCACTGCCCGGATGGAAGCAGGAGAAGGCGGCGCCGCCGGCCAGTTGGTCATCAGGCTGACCGACCCCCTGCGTGGCGTGGCGCCCGGCCAGACGGTTGTCCTCTACCAAGGCAGCCGCGTCCTCGGCCAGGCAACCATCGACGTTGCCCGGTCCCTGCAGCGCGCCGCGCTGTAACTGAACACTTTTCCAAGCGCCGCCCCGGTTTCCCGGGGCGGCGTTTTTTCTACCTTCCTGCCGGTGGACTGCCCCTAAAACCGGGGCTGCGGATGCGCCAGGTAAATTTTGTGTCTCAACTCACACGATGGGCCGTCCCAGGGGTTGACTCTCTGATTGAATCTACCCATCAGTAACGCGCTGCCCGCCTGAGCAGAGGCACCCACATCCTCGGCGGGCGCGTACTCATCGAACAGAAAGTTCACAGATGACGAAGAGCAACAAAGCCCGGCACGGCGCCATCGCGCTGGCAGGCATCTCCGCCCTCGCACTGACGGCCTGCACGGGCCCCTCCGGCGGCGGCGGAACGGCAACCGAGGGCGCCGGCGGCGGCGCCATCACCTATGGAACGACTGACAAAGTGGTCACGCTCGACCCCGCCGGCTCCTACGACGGCGGATCCTTCATGGTGATGAACCAGATCTACCCCTTCCTGCTCAACTACGCTCCGGGAACAGCCGACGCCACCCCGGACATTGCAGAGTCGGCCTCCTTCACCAGCCCCACCGAATACACGGTGAAGCTGAAGCCGGACCTGAAGTTTGCCAACGGCCACACACTGGACTCCTCCGACGTTGTCTTTTCCTTCAACCGGGTCAAGAAGATCGACGACCCCAACGGCCCCGCGTCGCTGCTGGCCAACATGGAAAAGATCGAGGCCACTGACTCCAGCACCGTGGTCTTCACGTTGAAAGCCGGCAACGACCAGGTCTTTCCAGGAGTGTTGGCCTCCAACCCGGGCCCCATCGTGGATGAGGAAGTCTTTCCCGCGGACAAGATCCTGGACGACGACGCCATCGTCGCGGCCAAACCCTTCGCCGGGCAGTACACCATCGACAGCTACAAGAAGAACGAACTGGTCAGCTTCAAGCCCAACGCCGACTACCAGGGCCTGCTGGGCAAGGCTGCCAACGACGGCGCCACGCTCAAGCACTACGCCGACCCGAACAACCTCAAGCTCGATGTCCAGCAAGGCAACATCGACATTGCCGGCCGCATCCTGACCGCAACTGACGTGGCTGACCTCGAGTCGGACAGCAACGTGAAGGTCCACAAGGGTCCCGGCGGAGAACTCCGCTACATGGTGTTCAACTTCGACACCATGCCCTTCGGCGCCAAAACGCCCGACGCCGATCCCGCCAAGGCACTGGCTGTCCGGCAGGCCATTGCGCACCTGGTGGACCGGGACGTCATCGCGTCGCAGGTCTTCAAGAACACGTACACCCCGGTCTACTCCTACGTGCCCAAGGAATTCGAAGGCGCAACCGAGCCGCTGAAGAGCCTTTACGGCGACGGCAGCGGCAAACCCAGCCTGGACAAGGCCAAGAAGGTCCTCACCGACGCCGGAGTGACGTCCGTGGTGGACCTGAAGCTGCAGTACACCGACAGGTACGGTACGTCTGCTGCGGATGAGTACGCCCTGGTGAAGGAACAGCTCGAGAAGTCGGGGCTTTTCACGGTTGACCTCAAGTCCACGGAGTGGACCACCTACACCAAGGAACGCAGGGCCGATGCCTACCCCGTGTACCAGCTGGGCTGGTTCCCTGATTACTCGGATGCGGACAACTACCTCACGCCGTTCTTCATCCCCGGGAACTTCCTCGGCAACCACTACGAAAACCCGGCCGTGACAGAGGTCGTCAATAAGCAGCTGGTCACCACCGACAAGGCGGAACGGAGTGAGCTGCTGGGCCAGGCCCAGGAAGCCATTGCCAAGGACCTCTCCACGCTGCCGCTGCTGCAGGGTGCCCAGGTCATGGTGGCAGGAACGGATGTCCAGGGCGTTGAAAAAACCCTCGACCCGTCGTTCAAGACCCGCCTTGGCGTGATGTCCAAGTAGGTCCTGCCGACCATTCGACGACCACCGCACATGGGGCGGGACGCCCGCCAGGCGTCCCGCCCCAACGTGCTGGTTAATGGTGCGGGCAGCAGCCGGCGCCCAAACAACCCTGAGGTACCATGACCACTTTGATTGATGCGCCGCCCAGCGACGCGGACGGCCTCCTCCCGGCCACCAAAAAATCTTCCGGCGGGGGACTCGGCCAGTACATCCTGATCCGTTTCCTGCTGATCTTCCCCACGATCTTCATCCTCGTCACCATGGTCTTCTTCCTGATGAGGATTACCGGTGACCCCATTACTGCGGCCATGGGCGGCCGGCTGCCTGCCGACCAGCTCCAGGAACGCATCCAGGCGGCCGGCTATGACCGGCCCATCCTGGTCCAGTACTTCGAATACCTTGGCCAGCTGGCCACCGGCAACTTCGGCCGTACCCTTACGGACAACCGTGCCGTCGTCGAAATGCTGACCACCTACGGCTCCGCCACCCTGGAACTGAGCATCAACGCGCTGCTCGTTGCCCTGCTGGTGGGAATCCCCCTGGGCCTGGTCGCAGCCCACCGCCGGGACAAGGCCGCGGACGCGGTCCTGCGGGTGTTCGCCATTCTCTGCTACGCCACACCCGTGTTCTTCGCGGGCATGCTGCTGAAGCTGACGTTCTCCGTCTGGCTGGGCTGGCTCCCGGTGGCGGGCAGGGCAAGGACCTCAAGCGAGCTCGCGCTGACGTCGCTGGAAGCACCCACCGGCATCTACTGGCTTGACGCCCTGCGGAGCGGCAACATGGCCGCGCTCAGCGACGTCCTGGCCCACGCCGTGCTGCCGGCGGTGGCCCTCGGCCTGCTGACCGCCGGCATTTTCCTCCGCCTCGTCCGGACCAACGTCATCGGAACCCTGGGCAGGGACTACGTGGAGGCCGGGCGTTCCAGGGGAGTCAGCGAGTTCCGCCTGGTGACCAAGCACGCCTACAAACCGGCCCTGATCCCGATCATCACCGTGATGGGCCTGCAGATCGCGGTGATGCTTGGCGGCGCCGTGCTCACCGAGAAGACCTTCGAGTGGAAGGGGCTGGGATTCCAGCTTGCCAATTACCTCACAGCCCGCGACTTCGTCGCCGTGCAGGGCATCGTGGTGCTGCTGGCAATCATTGTGGCCATGACCAATTTCATCGTGGACATCATTGCCGCGCTGATCGACCCCCGCGTGAGGTACTGACATGAGCATTCCTGACGTGCCCGTACCGATGGAAAGCCCCCGGGCACCGTGGTACCGGCGCCTGCCGGTCATCTCCCACTTCAACAAGAGCGTAGGACTCCAGCGCGGCATGCTGGTGGCCGGACTGGTCCTGACCGGCGCCTTCGTCCTGACCGCCCTGCTCGCGCCGCTGCTCGCGCCGTACGGCTTCTCCCAGCTTTCCGACGACGACGGCAGCTTTCCCACGCAGCAGGCCCCGGGCGGGAAGCACCTGCTGGGAACGACGGTGAGCGGATACGATGTCCTGTCCCGTGTCATCTGGGGAGCGCAGACAGCAATCCTGGTAATTGTCGTCGCCGTGGCCATGTCGATCGTGGTCGGCGTTGTCCTGGGCCTGGTGAGCGGATACATCGGCGGCTGGCTCGACCGGATCCTGGTGGTGATCGCCGACGCCGTCTACGCATTCCCCTCACTGCTGGTGGCGATCGTGATGGCCATCGTGATCAGTGGCGGCCAGTCGAGCCTGGTGGGTGGCATCTTCGCGGCCGGAACCGCTATCACGCTCGTTTTTATCCCGCAGTACTTCCGCGTGATTCGGGCCGAGACCGTGCGCTTGAAAGCGGAACCCTTTGTCGAATCCGCCAAGGTGGTGGGTGCCTCCAACATTCGGATCATGAGCCGCCACATCTACCGCAACGCCACCCGAACCCTGCCCCTGATCTTCACCCTCAACGCGTCCGAGGCAATCCTGACCCTGGCGGGGCTGGGTTTCCTTGGCTTCGGCATCGAGCCCAGTTCGGCCGCCGAATGGGGCTTCGACCTGAACAAGGCGCTCGCCGACACCACCTCCGGAATCTGGTGGACAGGCCTGTTCCCGGGCATGGCCATCGTGCTGACCGTGGTGGGCCTGACCCTGGTGGGCGAGAGCATCAACGACCTGAATGATCCGCGCCTGCGTGGCCGCAAGCGCGCAGGGGGCAGCTCCCCGGCGCCGGTGGATACCGCAGCCATCGCAACAGAAGTGAGGGCATCATGACCGTCAACATCGACCCGTTGGCCGCGGGGCATTCCGGCGACGGACAGCCCGACGGGGGCCGTCCGGTCCTGGACATCGACCACCTTCAGGTCACTTTCGCCACCGACGGCGGGCCCGTGCATGCCGTCAAGGACGTCAGCCTGGAAGTCAGGAAGGGGGAAGTGCTCGCGATTGTGGGGGAGTCCGGGTCCGGCAAGACGGTCACCGCCAAGACCATCCTGGGCCTGCTCCCGGAAACAGCCAGCAGCTCGGGCGCGGTGGTGATCAACGGGGCTGACGTGATCAGTGTCAGTGCCGCCCGCCTCCGCCAGATCCGGGGCCGGGATGTGGCCATGGTGTTCCAGGAACCGTCCACGGCGCTGAACCCGGTGTTCACCGTCGGATGGCAGATCGCCGAAGGCATCAGGGCGCACGCCGGCCGTGAGAGTGGCAAGCGGGTTTCGGCCAAAGAAGCCAAGTCCCGGGCCGTTGAGGCCCTGCGCAAGGTGGGCATTCCCGATCCGGAGCACCGCGTCAACTACTACCCCCATCAGTTCTCGGGAGGGCAGAAGCAACGGGTTGTCATCGCAGCGGCGCTGGCGCTCAACCCCGGCCTGATCGTTGCCGACGAGCCGACCACCGCACTGGATGTCACGGTCCAGGCCGAGATTCTGGAACTCCTCAGGGACCTGCGGGACAAGTACGGCACCTCGATCGTGCTCATCACGCACAACATGGGGGTGGTGGCGGACCTGGCCGACCGCGTGGTGGTGATGTACCAGGGGGACGTGGTCGAGGAGGCGCCGGCCCGCACCCTGTTTGCCGAACCCCGGCAGGACTATACCCGGAAGCTGCTCGCCGCGGTGCCGCACCTGGGGCACAACTCCACCTCGGAAGGACTGACCAGCCGGGCCCACCAGGATGAGGACGTCCTGGTGGAAGCCAACAATCTGACCATCGAGTACCCGGGCAGGCTGGGTACGCCGGCCTTCAAGGCCGTGGACAGGGTCAGCTTCACGCTGTCCAGGGGCGAGGTCTTCGGGCTCGTCGGGGAGTCGGGTTCCGGAAAAACCACCATCGGCAGGGCCATCGCCGGGCTCAACAGGACCACCGGAGGCAGCCTCAAGGTCCTGGGCTACGAAATGCTGAACCTCCGTGAACGCACCTTTAAACCGCTCCGGAAGGACATCGGCTTCGTGTTCCAGGACCCGGCCGCGTCCTTCAACCCGCAGCTGACCATCGGGGAGTGCATCGCCGAGCCCATGGTCATCCACACCCGGCCAAGCCCCGCCCAGGCGCGCAAACGCGTCGGCGAGCTGCTTGAATCAGTCCAGCTGCCGGCGTCGTATGCTGCCCGGTACCCCCACGAGCTGTCCGGCGGGCAGCGCCAGCGGGCCTCGCTGGCACGGGCCCTGAGCCTGAACCCCCGGCTGCTGATAGCGGATGAACCGACGTCGGCCCTGGACGTTTCGGTGCAGGCCAAGGTTTTGGAGCTGTTCAAGGACATCCAGCAGGAGTTCGGGTTCGCCTGCCTTTTCATCAGCCATGACCTTGCAGTGGTGGACATCCTCTCCTCCTGGGTTGGCGTGCTCTACAAGGGCAGGCTGGTGGAACAGGGTATCGGGAGCCATATCATGGGCAACCCACAGCATGACTACACCAAGCGGCTGATTGCATCGCTGCCGGTCCCTGACCCCGAGGAACAGGCACGACGCCGGGAACAGCACCGGGCGCTGCTGGGCATCTGAGCGGCACAGCGTGGTGGGCAAGCGCCGGGGCCGGGCGACATCCGGCGCCGGCGCTTAACACCCGGATCATTGGGCCGGCTGCCCATAGACTGGGATCATGACGCAGCACAACCTTCCCTCTCCTGGCTCCGACGATTACGACCCCTCCGCCAGTTCGTTGGCCGGCCAGGTGGACAATTCGGTGATGGCTGAACTGCTGTCCATCCGCTCCAGTATCGACAACATCGATGCGACCCTCGTGTACCTCCTGGCAGAGCGCTTCAAAGCCACGCAGAAGGTGGGCTTCCTGAAGGCCGCCCACCGCCTCCCTGCGGGAGATCCAGGACGCGAAACCGCGCAGATTGCCAGGCTCCGCCGGCTTGCCGAAGACGCCCACCTCGATCCTGCCTTCGCGGAAAAATTCCTGAATTTCATCATCGGTGAAGTCATCCGCCATCACGAAGCGATTGCTGAGGACCACCAGGCTGCGTCCGGCCAGCACCCGCAGGCATCAGCACTCGCGTGACCGTGGGCGAACGGCACGAACCCGTCCGCGGCGCCGCGCTGCCGGATAAAGCTCCGCCTGCGGAAGTCACGGCAACGGGACTGGGACCATGGCCCGGGGAGGACCCGCTCGAAGCCGCCCGGATCATCCGGGGTGAACTCGGCAGCCCGCACTTGCCGTTCCTCGCCGAACTGCCGGCCCGCGGGGTGGGCTCCGATGCCCTGGGGCGCACCGCCTCCCTCCTGGAGGAACTGGCCGTCGACGTCCAGCCGTACGGGTGGCGCCTCGTGGACCGCCCCGGCAAGGACTTCCGCCGCGCAGCCTCGGCGCTCTCCACGGACATCAACGTCCTGGCTGACGTAGCAGGGGCCGAGGACGCATCCGCGGAGGAGATCAAGCTCCAGCTGGTGGGCCCGCTCACCCTGGCGGCGGGTCTGCATCTGCACAACGGGGAGCGGGCCTTGCTTGATTACGGCGCGCGCCGGGACCTCACCGCCTCACTCGCTGCCGGCGTCGGAGGCTACCTCGCCCGGGTATCGGCTGCCGTTCCCGGTGCGCGGCTCGTAGTTCAGCTCGACGAACCCGATGTTGCCGCCGTGCTGGCAGGAACCATTCCCACTGCCAGTGGCTACCGCACCCTGCGTGCCGTCGCCGCCTCCGAAGCGCGGGAATCCTGGCGCCTGGTGATGGACGCACTCCGCGCAGCCGGTGCCGCGGAAGTGGTGGTGTCGGTGCCTGAAGTTGAGGCCCCGTTCGACCAGATCCTGCATGCCGGAGCCGACGGCATCGCGGTGCCGCTCAAAGCCCTAACGTCCCGACAGTGGGAGCAGCTGGCGGGAGCGGTAGAGGCCGGCAAACGGGTGTGGGCCGGAGCCCTTGACGTTGCAGCAGGTCAGCTTCCCAAAGTGGCGGACTGCGTCGAGTCGGTATGGCGCCCGTGGCGGCAGCTTGGCCTCCCGGCGTCGTCCCTGGCCAGCCTCCGGGTCACCCCCTCAGCGGGGCTTGCCGGTCACAGCCCCGCGCAGGCCACCGCCGTGCTGGGCAGGCTGACCCAGGTGGCGGACGGCCTGAACCAGGTCGCCCTGGGCTAGCCTGCCGTGGCTGGCCGGCAGGGGCGCCGGCGGCCACGCGCCTCAGACCCGGTTTTCCCAGCGGTCCGGCTGGGCGTAGCGCGGCAGGAAGCTCCGGGCCGGGTTGCCCCCGGTGTAGGGACGCAGCCGGTAGTCGAAGCTGCCGGCATACACCAGGACGAGGCCGATCTGCGGCTGGATGACCTTGACCTGGATGCGGTGCCGGCCGTTGGCACCTTCTGCGGGGTCCCACCATTGCTCGGCGTAGGCTTTGGCATCCACCGGTGCCGGAAGTGGCACGCGGAGCGGGCCGAGGAAAAGCCGGGATGCTTCCGACACGCCCCGCAGCCTTCCCCCTGCCGTGACGCTGAGGTTCAGGTCCGTGACTAAGCGCCGGTAGCGGCCCACGTAGTCCACCAGCTGCGGGCTCCCGTTACGGCTGGTGGCGCTGGTGGTGTCCTGGAAGATGCGGGTCCGGCCGGGGAACCGGATCTCGCGCCGGGCGGTCAGGCTGGAGCGGCCGAACGGATCCTGATGGGCGTGGTTTTCGATCCGGAACGGGACGTTCTCACCGTATTCCGGAAAGAACGCTTCCTCTCCGCCGGTCAGGCGCAACAGCGGCCGCAGCCACTCCTGCCGGCAGCCGACGACGTCGAACGTGCCTTCGCCCACGCCGTACCGGCCGGAGCCGGGCACCAGGGAGAAGTACTCCTGCAGTTCAGGCTGCAGCCGGGTAAATTCCGCCCCGAGAACCTGCTGGTAGATCGGTACGTTCATGAAGATCCTCCTGCTCAAAAAACTCTGCCGGCTTCACAATTTACCGGCCGCTTTCAGCCTGATGTACATGTCTGCCAGCCGCGGGGGCAGCTGGTGCGGTTCGGCGTCCACCACTTCCACCCCGAGGCGGCGGAGCTCCGCGCTGACAGCGGCGCGCTGAAGGAGCGCGCGTTCGGCTGCTGCGGCACGAAAAACCCCGGTGGCGTCGGCGCGGTCCCGGAGCATGCTGCTCAGCTGGGGGTCGCGGACAGCCGCCACCACCACAACATGGTCGTTGGCAAGCCGCGCGGCGGCGGGAAGGAGTCCCTCCTCCGGGGCACCGTCGTCCAGCGAGGTCAGCAGCACTACCAGGGACCGGTGTGCGGTGACGGCGCGGACCTGCGCCGGCACGGCCGGCCAGTCCATCTCGATAAGCTCCGCGTCCAGCGGTGCCATGGCCTGGACCAGCTGCCCAAGCAGGTTGCCCTGTACGGCGGATCCCGCGCGGGCACGGGTCCGGCGGTCAAAGGCCAGGAAGTCAACCCGGTCACCGCCGCGCTCGGCAAGGACGCCGAGCAGCAGCGCAGCTTCCATGCCGGTATCGAGGCGGGTCTCGTCGTCGATCCTCGCTGCCGACGTCCGGGACGTATCCAGGACCATCACCACGCGCCGGTCGCGTTCCGGACGCCAGGTGCGGACGACGACGGAGGAACGGCGGGCGGTGGCCCGCCAATCGATGGAACGTACGTCGTCGCCCCGGACGTAGTCACGCAGGGAATCGAACTCGGTGCCGGCCCCGCGGATCTGCACGGCAGCTTTTCCGTCGAGTTCGCGGAGCTTCCGCAGCTTGGACGGCAGGTGCCGCCGCGCATGGAAAGGCGGCAGGACACGTACTGCGCCCGGACACTCGATGGTCCGCTGGCGGGCGGCGAGCCGCAGGGGTCCGAAGGAGCGCAGCGTGACGTGCGGGGCCTTGAGGTCTCCGCGGCGGACCGGCTGCAGCCGGACGGTGACCCGCCTGCTTTCGTGGGCCGGGATGTCAATATCCTGGACAGGGTTTCGTGCCCCCGCCGACGGCTGCCAGCCGTCGCGGAGGGTGCCGCGCAGGCGCCGGTTCCCGTCGTTCCGGACGGTGAGCCTGGCATCGATGGTCCCGTTCAGGGCGACATTTCCGGGCTCGGAACGCTGGACCTGGACAGACCGCAGCGAACCGGCAAGGACCAGGTCGGCTGCTGCCAGCGCGGCAAGCACGCCCAGTACGGCCAGCACCGTTCCCCACCCGGGCAGCAGCAGGACCGGCACCAGGCCCACCAGCACCAGCAGCACGTAACGCCCGGAGATGGCCATCAGCGTGGAACGGGAACGGACGCCAGGATGCTGCCCAGCACATCGTCCACGCGGACCCCGTCCATCTGGGCTTCCGGCTGCAGGGCAACCCGGTGCCGCAGGCAGGGCAGTGCCAGCGCTTTGACATCGTCAGGGGTCACGAAGCCCCTGCCGGAAAGCCAGGCCCAGGACCGGGACGTATTCAAGAGTGCTGTGGCGCCGCGGGGCGAAACACCCAGCAGGAACGATGGCGCCGTGCGGGTGGCCCGCACCAGGTCCACGATGTAGCCGATGATTTCCTGCTCCACGGCCACACCGCTTACCGCGTGCCGTGCCCGCTCCAGGTCAGCGGCACCCGCAACGGGCCGGACGCCGGCGGCGGCCAGGTCGCGCGGATCAAAGCCGGCGGCGTGGCGGCGGATGACCTCCATCTCATCCCGCCGTTCAGGCAACGGCATGGTGAGCTTGAGCAGGAACCGGTCCAGCTGCGCTTCCGGAAGTGGATACGTCCCTTCATACTCCACGGGGTTCTGGGTGGCGGCCACGAGGAACGGTGACGGCAGGGGCCGGGACACTCCATCCACCGAAACCTGCCGCTCCTCCATCGCCTCCAGCAGCGACGCCTGGGTCTTGGGTGGCGTCCTGTTGATTTCGTCCGCCAGGAGGAGGTTGGTGAAGACGGGCCCCTCACGGAAGGTGAATTCGGACGTGTGCGAGTCGTACACCAGGGAGCCTGTGACATCCCCCGGCATCAGGTCGGGGGTGAACTGCACGCGCTTCGTATCCAGGCTCAGCGCGGCGGACAGGGCACGCACCAGCAGGGTCTTGGCGACTCCCGGCACACCCTCCAGCAGCACGTGCCCCTGCGACAGCAGGGCGATCAGCATTCCGGTAACGGTGGCGTCCTGCCCCACTACCGCCTTTGACACCTCCTGGCGCACGTCCAAAAGGGCTTGCCGGGCGGAATCGTGCTCCATCGGATCAAGGACCCGCTGGCCACTGCCGTGTTCACTCATCGGCTGCTGACCTCTTTCTCTAGGTTGTTCAGTTCCTGCGCCCAGGCCACGAGCCGGGCCTCGGTGCGGGGATGGTGGTTGACGAGGTCCCGGACTTCCGCTGAGGGCCTGCCCAGCAACCGTGCCGCCGCATCAATGGTGTGCTCGGCAGTGGCCCCCGGCCCCCGGCGCAACTTCCCGGCAAGCCTCGCCAGCGTTCCGGCCCGGAGGTTGTCGCGGGCCTGCTCGACGGCGTGCGCGTCGTGGTACATCCGCGCGCGCCCCTCAGCCGTCTCTACTGCCTTGACCACCACTGGCAGCGGTTCAAACACCAGGGGACCGAGGCGCCGGCCGCGCCAGGCGATCGCCGTCAATGCCACGACGATGAGCCAGGGACCCAGATACCGGACCCAGTCCGGCGCCAGGTCGTCGAGGGTTTGCGGTGAGCCGAAGGTATCCAGGTCCTCCAGCGACGGCAGGTACCAGACCAGGTCCGATGAACCGCCGAGGGTCCGAAGGGCCAGTGCAGCGTGTCCCAGCTCATCCAGCCCGTCGTTGCTCAACACTTCGGCGCTGCCCAGGACGGAAAACCGCCCGTCCCCGCTGACGGCAAGCAGCCCGGCGGCCGAACCGGAAGGACGGTAACAGGACACCCCGCCGTCGTACACGAAGCCCGACTCACCGGAGATATCCCCGGCAGCCTGCGCGTCCGGAAGGGAGCAGCCAGGGACGAGCGCGGGGGAGGCATCGGGCACCACACCCGCCTGCCGGATGTCACTGTCCAGGGCGGACAGCGTCTCCAGCCTGGGCGTCACCAGCACCAACCGCCCCGCTGCGGCCGCAAGATCAAGGAGCCGCGGTTCGTCGAGGATACCGCTCCGGTCGTACAGCAGGAGGGTAGGGGAGGAGCCTGCTTCCAACGCGGACATGGCTGCTTCGAAGTTTCCGGCCTTGTGCACCTCAACCCCGTGCCGGCCGAGGATTTCGCTGACTGCCCGTGCCCCTTCCGGTCCCGCATTGCTGGCCGACAAGGGAGTGGCGTCACCTTTGGGGGCAAGCTGGCCCCAGACGGCCATGCCCAGGGCGATGGCGCAAACCGTGGCGAGGACGGCAAGGGGCCGGTGCCTTCGCAGCCATCCAAGCGGGCCTCGACCGGGCGCCGGGAGCGTTTCCGGGCCGGCAACGCTGGTTTCCGGCTGCCTCATGCCGGCGGTATCAATGTCCGTCATGGCATGACCTCGGCGCGGCCCGGTGCCTGGGATCGTTCGGGTTTGCCCGCTTCGAGGGCGGCGTCCAGGGCGGCCATGTCCGCATAATCGGAGCTGCCCGGCGCCATGTTTCCGTAGCGGACGGCGTCGAAAGTGCTGGCGGCGTGGTCCAGGCGGTGCGCTTCCGCGCTGAACGGCACGGACAACTCGCGCGCCACTTCGTCCGCCGTTCGGCCGGGCTGCGGATCCAGGATGGTGCGGTCCTCGGCCGAGCGGACGAGCGCACGGAAGCGGTCGACGACGGCGTCCCCCCAGTTCCCTGCCGCGGCAGACGCTTCGGAGCGCCGCCGGTAGTCAGCCGCAGTCACCTCGTAGTCCGCCTCAAAAACGTCCTTGGGCTGCCTGGATGCAGCGTTCAGGCGTGGCCGGGCGAGGATGACGGCGACGGCAATGATTAGGGCGACCACGATCCCGATGACCGGTGTTGGCAATGGCCCCGCCGACTGGGCGGACCCATCCAGGGACGAGAGCCAGTCCAGGAAGTCCATCCAGAGCGTTTGAAGCCAGGACGGGGTGGCCTCACGGTACTCAGACTTGCCCAGTTCCTCCACTGCCCAGCGCCGGGCTTCCTCCGCATCCGGGAGCACAGGCGGCTCAGCGGACATCCGGCCAGGCTCCCGCCGCAGGCCCGTGACCTTCCCGTCCCGGGACCCCCGCCGCGACGCCGCGGCCCGGGACGCCGTCGGGATCAGCGCCTGATTCCATCAGCCGCAACAGCACGATGTCCAGGCCATCCTTGCGCATCCGCAGGTCCATATAGAGCAGGGCCATGACGGACGTCTGGAACGCATAACCAAGTGCCCCGATCAGGGCGCCAAGGACCGCCGTGACAACGCCAACAGCCACAGCCACCGCAGCTTCCTGCCCGCTGCCGCCGTGGGGTGATGCGAAGGTGGTGAGGAGGCTTGTCAGAAGGCTCACCGGGATCATCACCACCTGGCTGATGACTCCCACCATGATGCTGACCACGAGCGTGATTCCCAGGATCCGCCACCAGTTGGCGCGGGTCAGCTCCCAGGACCGGCGTAACCCGGCCAGGGCTCCGAGTTCTTCAATGACAACCGCAGCGGGAGCCACCATCACTTTGATGGTGATCCAGATGAACAACGCAATAAAGCCCAGGACCAGTGGTACCAGGATGAGGGCCCCGGTTCCTTCCATGCCGGATACCAGCGCGACGGCCACCCCGGCGAGGAGTGCGAACGCCAGCAGGCCGGCCGCCATGAGCACCAGCGCAAGGCGGACCAGGGCGCCCGCCCTCGACCGCGCCAGGGTCCACATCTGCCGGAAGCCCGTGCGGCGGTTGAGGATGGACCGGGCCACCGGAACCACCATGGCGCCCTGGAGGATCGCCGAGATAAACAGTGTCAGGATGCCGACCACCAGGATGGCGGCACCGAAGCCCAACCCCAGCGAGGCGAGGTCCGCGGGGCTGGCAGTCTCTGCCCAGGCTTCGATGGAACCCATGGAGGTGGCGGTTACCGCGGTGATCACCGCCGCGAGAATGGCCACCAGTGACTGGGCCAGCAAGGCTGCGCCCAGCATGGCCTTCGCGTTCCGGCGGATGGCCTGGAAAGAGCCGTCCATGATCTCCCCGAACATGAGGGGGCGGAGCGGAACAATGCCCGGCTTGGGCGGGGCAACGTAGCGGGGCTGGCCGTGGGGGCCACCGTAGTGGGCTCCGGGATACGGCGGTCCCGGATATGTGCCTTGGGGGTATGCGCCCTGGGGGTATGCGCCACCGGCGCCTGCGCCCCAGACAGGCTGTTGTCCGGGGGCCTGCTGCTGCCAGGAAGGTGGTCCCCAAGGCTGCCCTGGCGGCTGTTGGCTGGGCTGCTGCTGGGTGGGTTGCTGTTGAATGGGCTGCTGGCCGGCGGGCAGGTGCCAGGTATTTTGCCCCCACGGCTGTCGTGCTTGCTGCCCGGCTGAGGGTTTCCACTGCGGCGCTTCACCCCATGGATCCGGGCTGGCGGGTGATGCCGGGGTGGAGGCGTCGCCCGGGCCCTGGCCGTCCTGGTCCCGCCCGTCAGCGCGCCCGTCCCGGCGTCCGGGCTCCTGCTGGCCTGAATCCTGTGATGACACCATGTTCCTTCCCCCGTACTGGTCCGAATGCTGCCCGCGCCCGCAGTACGACTTCCGGAGGGCGCCGGGAAGGTCCGGCATCATCCCCAGCCTATAGTTCCGGCGTCGGACGTCCTAGCGTTCCGCCATGCCGTAAGGCGCTGAACAGGACAAAGCCTGCCTGATAAGGGAATATATAACTATGAAGGCACGCATTCTGGTGGTTGATGATGATGAAGCGCTGGCCGAAATGATTGGAATTGTTCTTCGCAATGACGGCTTCGAGCCGGTCTTTTGCGCTGACGGCGCAAAGGCGCTTGACGTTTTCCGGTCATCCAGGCCGGACCTTGTATTGCTGGACCTCATGCTTCCCGGCGTGGACGGCATCGAGGTCTGCCGGCAGATCCGGTCCGAGTCGGATGTGCCTATCGTCATGCTCACTGCCAAGTCGGACACCTCCGACGTCGTCCGCGGACTGGAATCCGGTGCCGACGACTACGTGCCGAAGCCCTTCAAGCCCGCCGAGCTCGTGGCCCGCGTCCGTGCCCGCCTCCGCCCGGGGGACCAGAAGGCCCCCGAAACCCTCCGGATCGCCGACATCACCATCGACGTCGCCGGCCACACCGTCAGCCGTGGAAATGAGCGCATCTCGCTGACTCCGCTTGAGTTTGATCTCCTGGTGGCCCTCGCCCGCAAACCGTGGCAGGTTTTCACCCGCGAACTGTTGCTCGAACAGGTCTGGGGTTACCGGCACGCAGCGGACACCCGCCTGGTCAATGTCCATGTCCAGCGCCTGCGGTCCAAGATCGAGCAGGACCCTGAGGCTCCTGAAGTCGTATTGACGGTGCGTGGTGTCGGCTACAAAGCAGGGGCCTGATCCCGCTGCACCTGATGGGGGACGCGGTCCGGGCGTTCCCGCTCCCGCGACCCCCGCTGCCGGAGGCAACACCGGGCGCCCCGGAACATCTGACCCCGATGCGGCCCCCGGACACACGGAAGCCTTGACCCCGGGCTTCCGGCGCCTGGCGTTCCGAGCCCGGATCTGGCAGCGGCGTGCACTGATCGTCAGCCTGCGTGTGGCACGGCTCGTCAGGATGGGTTTCCGCCGCTTCCTGCCGGCCCTGCGCTACATCGGCCGTGCCCTGCACCGCCGGTGGCGGCGGTCGCTGCAATTCCGGACGGTTCTCACCACGCTGCTGCTTGCCGTCACCTCCTTCGCGGTTGTTGGCGCCTACCTTTCCAACCAGATCGCCAACAACCTTTTCCAGGAGCGCCTGACACAGGCCGAGTCAGAGACGCGCTACAACGTCAAGCAGGTCCAGGACACCTTCGACGGCGCCCAGGTCACCGACCAGTCCAGCGTTATTACCCTGGTCTACGACACCCTGAACGCGGTCGAAGGGCGCGGCTCGGTAATCCAGCGCCGCTACGTGTTCGAGGCCATGCCTGAGCAGACCAAGCCGCGGAACCGCTGGGTTGAGTCCCGTGCCTCCGACCAGTTGACGGTCAGCGTTATTCCACCGGAATTGCGCAAAGCCGTGCAGGAGTCCGGAAAGGACCAGTACTGGGCGTCCACGGTCATTCCGGTGGGCACTGAAGACCGGCCGGGCATCGCTGTTGGCAACAAGGTGACATTTAACGGCACGGTCTATGAGCTGTACCTGATTTACGACCTCAACACCGCACAGCAGACCCTGGACCAGATCCAGAGCGTGCTGTGGGCAGGCGGCGCTGTACTGGTGCTGCTGATCGGCGCAGTGGCCTGGTATGTCACCCGCAACGTCGTCAGCCCGGTCAGCCATGCCGCGATGGTTTCGGAGAAACTTGCCGCCGGACAGCTGCAGGAGCGGATGGTGGTCCGTGGTGAGGACGAGGTGGCACGCCTCGGCGCCTCCTTCAACCACATGGCTGCCAGCCTCCAGGAGCAGATCACGCAGCTGGCCACCCTTTCGCAAATGCAGCAGCGCTTCGTATCCGATGTCTCGCATGAGCTGAGGACGCCGTTGACCACGGTCCGGATGGCGGCGGAGGTCCTGTACGACGCCCGCGACGACTTTGACCCTATTAACAAGCGGTCCGCTGAACTGCTCTACAACCAAGTGGAACGCTTTCAATCGCTGTTGTCGGATCTCCTCGAGATCTCACGGTTCGACGCCGGCGTGGCCGTGCTGGATGCGGAAGCCGAGGACATCCTGCAGGTTGTTGCCCACGTCATTGAAGGTGCGGCGCCGGTAGCGGCCGAATACGGTTCCGGGATTGTCCTTAGCGCCCCGGCCGGCGCCATCATCGTGGACATGGATGCCCGGCGGATCGACCGGATCCTGCGGAACCTGATCCTGAACGCCGTTGAACACGGTGAAGGAAAACCGGTGACGGTCACCGTGGCAGCCAGCCAAACCGCCGTCGGAATTGCGGTCCGAGACCATGGCATCGGCATGGAGCCGGCGGAAGCCGCCCGCGTTTTCGACAGGTTCTGGCGTGCGGATCCGGCCCGTGCCCGTACAACGGGAGGCAGCGGATTGGGGCTGTCCATCGCCATGGAGGACACCAAGCTGCACAACGGCTGGCTGCAGGCGTGGGGCAGGAAGGGCAGTGGTGCCAACTTCCTGCTCACACTGCCGCTGCGCCAAGGCGAGGACATTGATACATCCCCCATCCATCTCGAACCGGATGACGTCATGATTCCGGGGGAGCCCGGCAACATCCCCCGGGAAACCGACAACAGGAACATGCTGGTCCTCGAAACCGGTTCTTCGCGGCTGGTTCCGGTGCCGACGTCAAAGGAGACCCCATGATGGGCCGCGGCCACGGCCAGGCACGATGCGCTGCCTTCCTGCTTGCCCTGTTGCTGGTCCTGCTGGCGGGCTGCGCGCGAATACCCACATCAGGACCAGTGGGGAAGAGCAGCGAGGGCAGCGCCGGAAACCTCAGCGCACCGGTGTTCCTGCCGGCCGCCCCGCAAGACGGTGCATCACCGGAAACCATCATTGACTACTTCTACCGGGCAGGAAGCGGGTACGAGGACGACTACGCCGTGGCCCGCCAGTACCTGACGCAGGCATCATCCGTGTCCTGGAAGCCGGACCAGCGCGCCCTCGTTTATCGTGACGCCCGCGTCGTTGCAACGGATACTGAAAACGTCTTCAACTACGAGCTGGACGTCGCCTATACCGTTGACGCCGACGGCATCGCCACGCAGTCGCCGGAAGGAACCATCGAAAAGATTCCAGTCACCGTCACCCAGGTTGACGGTGAGTGGAGGATTTCGGCCATTCCGGACGGCACGGCCATCCCCGAGGAAACCTTCAAGGTGATCTACGGGGCGTATCCGATCTACTTCTTCGACCCCACCTTCACGTTCGCCGTCCCGGACGTCCGCTGGTTCATCAGGAATAAAACGGTGAAGTCCATGACGAGCGCCCTGCTCGCCGGGCCGGCCCCGTACCTCCGCGGTGCCGTAGCCAGTGCCTTCCCATCCGGAATCAAGCTGGCCCGCGAATCGGTCCCCGTAGTTTCAGGCGCCGCGCAGGTGGACCTGACGGCGAAGGAGCTGATGGAAACGTCACCGGAGGACCGCCTCCGCATGCAAATGCAGCTGACGCTGACGTTCCGCAGCCAGCCCGACGTCGTCAACGTTGAGCTGCGGGCCAACCAGGATCTGGTGCGCGTGGAGGACGACGGATCCGTATTGCCGCCGGTACAGGACAAGAGCGTCCCCTCGCGGCAAATCGCCATCAGCGGAAATGAGCTGGTGAGGTACGAGAACAACAGGGTTTCCCCGCTGCCGGACATGCAGCCCGTCTCTGCGCTTAATCCGCGCTTCCCGGCAGAATCCCCGGTGTCGCAGACGGCCGCGTTCCTCAATGACAGCCGGACAACCCTGTACAGCATCAGCCCGGGGCAGCCGCCCCGTGCGCTCACCACGAGAAGCACGTTGAGCCGCCCGTCCTTCGGGCTCAGCGACTGGGTGTGGACCGCAGGCCCGGGAGCGGACGGCGGCACCGAGGTGGTTGCCTACCGGCCCACCGGCGTCACCGAAGGATCGCAGGTCCCTTCAGTCACCCTGACTCCGGCGTGGCTTGCAGGACGGACCGTCAAGGAATTCCGGATTTCGCGGGAAGGCGTGCGTGCGCTGGTCATCTCGGAGCAAAACGGCAGGACGCGAGTGCAGGTGACAGGCATCATCCGGGGTGGCGACGGAACGCCCCGGGAGCTGACAGCGCCCGTCACGCTGGCCACCGAAAGCAACCCGGACCAGGGCGCATGGGTCAGCGATACCACCGTGGCCGTCATGAAGGGATCTGCGGGCTCCAACGTCACCCCGGAACTGCTGTCCCTCACGTCCGGGCAGCCGCAGCAACTTGCTCCGTGGCCGGGGTTGGTGGCCCTCAGCGCCGGAAATGGCGCCGAGGAAGTTTACGCGCAGTCCTCGGAGGGCATCTTCCAACGGCTGGGCAACGGATGGTCGCCGCAGATCAAGGGCCCGATCGATCCCTCGTTCCCGGGCTGAACAAGGCACCCCGACTTACCCACATACGCCTGCTGCCGTCTTCCGCTTCATGCCGGACCGCGCCGAGTGTTAAGGGGTGAGCAGCAAAGCCGGCTTGCCCGGCAGGAGCCGGTCCAGGGCCGATCCGGACCTCCTAACGCCTGCGCCCCGGCCTGCCCGGCACCGTTCTGACCATCACAGCACGCTGCTGCGGTTTGCCGACCAGGTGGCCGGTGCCGCTGCCGATCTCCTTGCGCTCGCTGTTCCCGTGGACTGCGTGTGCTGCGGCGCGGAAGACCGGGCGTTGTGCAGTGCCTGTGAGCGCCACATCAGGCGCCTGACCAGGGAACCCTTCAGGGCTGAAAGCGGAGCGCCTGCGCTGATGGACATCCGCGGAACGGTCCTGCTTCCGGTCGTTGCAGCCGGCGTCTACCGGGAGGAATTGGCGCAGGCCCTCCTCTCCTTTAAAAGGCACGGCCAGCATCAGCTCAAAACCGCTCTTGGCCGCTCTTTGGCCGGAGCTGTCCGGGCGGCAGCGGGGGAGGGGCCGTCAATCGCGCTCGTTCCAGTTCCCACCAGTTCCGTGGCGTACATGAACCGGGGATTCAGCCCCGTTCACCTGCTCCTGGCAGAGGCTTCGCGGCAACTTCCGGGCATTGACGTGGTGAACGTCCTGGCGAAGACCGGCAAAGGAGGCCTGCGCCTGACGGGAGGGCAGAAAGGCCTGGACCGCGGTGCCCGCGCAAAGCGGGTCCGTGGCTCCATGGAGGTCCGGCGCCGGGGCCAGGGAAGGGTGGAAGGACGCCGCTGCATCATCGTTGATGACGTCCTCACCACGGGTGCCACATTGGCGGAGGCTGCACGGGCACTGCACCAGGCAGGTGCCATTGTGGCGGGCGGGGTGGTCCTGGCCGCGACACGCCCGCCGGATGCCGGCGGCGGCGGCGCTGCTTCCCCTGAGGACCAGCGGAAGCAACCATGACTTAGAAAAAAATAAACCAGGAAAGGATGAATAACGCATGGCTATGAACTAACGTCGGTGGTGGGTACCAAGAACAGAATGTACCTTTCGATGGCGGCTCGGAGAGGGGCTCGACTGTCAGACAGCTCGGCCCAGGGAAGCGCCGCCGTCGTGTCACCGAAGTCATTTGGAGGGCACCATGGAGTTTATGATCAGCGGACGAAATCTGACAGTTTCAGACCGGTTCCGCGAATATGCCGGGGAGAAGATCTCAAAGATCGAATCGCTTGGAGACAAAGTCCAGCGGGTCGACGCCAAAGTTTCCAAGGAGACCAATGCCCGGCAGACCGGCGATCAGCTGACCGTTGAGGTGACAGTACTGGGCCGTGGACCCGTGATCCGTGCCGAAGCCAGCGCCGCCGACAAGTTCGCTGCATTTGATCTTGCATATAACAAACTGCTTGAGCGTCTCCGCCGCGCGAAGGACCGGAAAAAGGTCCACCACGGGCGCCACACTCCCAAGGCGGTCCGTGAAGCGACTGCCACGCTCGAACCGGCAAGTGCCCACGAGCCGCTGTACCTTGAGGCGAGCCACCGGAACGAGGCTGTGGCCGCCCCCGCCGACAAGTCCCCCTACGACGTCGACAATGACATTCCCGCCGGGAATTCCCCCGTCCTGATCCGGCGCAAGGTCTTTCCTGCTGCGTCCCTTTCCCTCGATGACGCTGTAGACAACATGGAACTCGTCGGCCACGATTTCTACCTTTTCGTTGACAAGGCCACCAACACCCCTTCTGTGGTGTACCGGCGCCGCGGCTGGACGTACGGCGTTATTACGCTGGACCATGAGTGCGAGCCCGGAGATACTGTGGTGGAAGAAAAGATCCTGGCCTACCGCTCGGATGACGCCGCCGCCAACGCCTAAGGGTGCAAGCCACCCACCGAGAGGACTGATGTGTCAGCAGCGCTGAGCCTGGACCAGGCACGGCGAATCGCTTTGGCAGCACAGGGACTCCACAAAGGACGGCCCGCCGGTCCCGTGACTTCACGGACGGTGGGCCGTACCTTTGCCCAGATCCAGCTGGTCCAGATCGACTCCGTCAACGTCCTCTCGCGCAGCCACTTCCTTCCCTTCTACTCCCGCCTGGGCAACTACGACCGCACCATCCTGCGGCGGATGTCCAGCGTCCATCCCCGCCGCATGGTGGAGTACTGGGCCCACGAGGCAAGCTATATCCGCCCGGAGCATTACCAGGACCTGCTCCTCTGGCAGAAACGCGCCTGGGTCGGCGCCGCGCGCATGGACCCCCACCAGCGCAGTGCCGTCGCCGCGAAGATACTGGATACGCTCGCACGCAGCCGCCCGATGACGGCCTCGGAAATCACCGCCAGAATCGGCCACGTTGAGGACCGGCAAAGGGTGAACTGGGGTTGGAACTGGAGCGCGGTGAAACGCGTCCTGGAGCATCTCTTCGAGGAGGGCCTGGTCGCGGCTGCTTCCAGGACCGAGCAGTTTGAACGCAAGTACACGCTGACTGCCAAAGTGCTGCCGCATGTCGCTGCCGGCGCCCATGACCCCGATCCTGCAGCGGCGCTGAACCGGCTGACGGAGGCAGCAGCGCAGGCACATGGCATAGGAAGCGTCCGGTGCTTTGCCGACTACTTCAGGACACCCGTGAAGGCAACGGTGCAGTCCGTGGAGCACCTTGTCCGAGAGGGCAGGCTGGAGCCGGTGACGGTGGCCGGCTGGGGCAGGGACGTTTACCGGCACGTTGATGCTGTCCTGCCCCGGCGGGCGACGGGACGTGCCTTGCTCAGCCCGTTCGATTCCCTGGTCTTTGAACGCCGGCGGCTCGAGGAACTCTTCGGCTTCCACTACCGTATTGAGATCTACACGCCGGAACACAAAAGGCGCTACGGCTACTATGTCCTTCCATTCCTCCTCCGAGACCGGATCGTCGCCAGGGTGGACCTGAAGGCTGACCGCGCCGGCGGGAGACTGCTCGTCCGGTCTGCGTTCGGTGAGCCGGACGCGCCGCCGGACACCGCCGTCGAACTCGCCGCGGAACTGTTCCTGATGGCTGACTGGCTGGGACTGCACGAGGTGGAGGTCTACCCCGCCGGAGACCTCGCGGCCGCCCTCGCGCGGGCCGTTGCCCGGCCTGTCGCCAACACATAGGGTGGTATCCGCTCTCAGGGAAACAGGCACCTGCCGGTTGTCTCTCCCGTAGACTAAAAACGCCAGAATTCGGCGGCATGAGACTGGGAGCATCTTCACGTGGCATCACTTATCGAAAAACTACTCCGCACGGGTGACAAAAAAACGCTGCGGCAACTGCGTAATTATGCCGACTCCATCAATGCGCTGGAAGACTCGTTTAAAACCTTCACCGACGCTGAACTCCGTGAGGAAACAGACCGTCTCCGCGAACGCCACCAGGACGGCGAACAGCTGGATGACCTGCTCCCGGAGGCTTTCGCCGCGGTACGGGAAGCGTCCTCACGAACCCTCGGAATGCGGCACTTCGACGTCCAGCTGATGGGCGGCGCGGCACTGCACCTGGGCAACATCGCAGAAATGAAGACCGGTGAAGGCAAGACCCTGGTGGCAACCGCTCCTGCCTACCTCAACGCTCTCACCGGCAAGGGCGTCCACGTGGTCACCGTGAACGACTACCTCGCCGAATACCAGTCTGACCTGATGGGCCGCGTCTACCGGTTCCTGGGCCTGACCAGCGGATGCATCCTGTCAAACCAGGATCCTGCCGTCCGGCGCCAGCAGTACGCCGCGGACATCACGTACGGAACCAACAACGAGTTCGGTTTTGACTACCTCCGCGACAACATGGCGTGGGACAGGAACGAACTCGTCCAGCGCGGACACAACTTTGCCATTGTGGATGAGGTCGACTCCATCCTCATCGACGAGGCCCGCACACCGCTCATCATTTCCGGTCCCGCACAGGGGGACACGAACCGCTGGTACAGCGAATTCGCCAAGGTGGTCCTCCGGCTGCAGCCCGAGAAGGACTACGAGGTCGACGAAAAGAAGCGGACCGTCGGCGTGCTGGAAAGCGGGATCGAAAAGGTCGAGGACTACCTTGGCATCCAGAACCTGTACGAATCCGCGAACACCCCGCTCATCGGGTTCCTCAACAACGCCATCAAGGCCAAGGAACTGTTCAAGCGGGACAAGGACTACGTCATCCTGGACGGCGAAGTCCTGATCGTGGATGAGCACACCGGCCGCATCCTGGCCGGCCGCCGCTATAACGAGGGCATGCACCAGGCGATCGAGGCCAAGGAAGGCGTCGAGATCAAGGCCGAAAACCAGACGCTGGCCACGGTGACGCTGCAGAACTACTTCCGCATGTACCACAAGCTCTCGGGTATGACGGGAACTGCCGAAACCGAGGCAGCCGAGTTCATGAGCACCTACAAGCTGGGCGTCGTGGCCATTCCCACCAACCGCGACATGCAGCGCATCGACCAGCCGGACCTCGTGTTCAAGAACGAAACCGTCAAGTTCGACGCCGTTGTCCGTGACATCGCCGAGCGGCACGAAAAGGGCCAGCCTGTCCTGGTGGGCACCACCAGCGTCGAGAAAAGCGAATACCTTTCGCGGCTCCTGGCGAAGGAGGGCATCCGCCACGAGGTGCTCAACGCAAAGAACCACGCACGGGAAGCTGCCATCGTTGCCCAGGCCGGCCGGAAGGGCGCCGTCACCGTGGCGACCAACATGGCCGGCCGCGG
>NZ_JARHXQ010000078.1:0-1139 GCF_029222765.1 Arthrobacter sp. Cr_A7
CAATTGCCAGCTATGAAAACACTCTCGCGGTGCTTGAAGCCGGTGTTGACGTTGCCCGTATGAACATGAGCCACGGCGACTACACCGTCCACGACAACACCTATGAGAACGTCCGGAAGGCAGCCGCTGAGCTAACCAGGGCTGTGGCCATCATGGCGGACCTGCAGGGACCGAAGATCCGCCTGGGCCGGTTCGTGGACGGCCCGCACGCCCTCGCCGTCGGTGACACGTTCACCATCACCACCGAGGATGTTCCGGGTACCAAGGACATCTGCTCCACCACGCTGAAGAGCCTCACCGAGGACGTCAACGTAGGTGACGCGCTGCTGATCGACGACGGCAAGGTGGCCCTGCGTGCCACGGCTGTCGACGACGTCAAGGTGGTCGCCGAAGTGACCGTGGGCGGCATGGTGTCCAACAACAAGGGCATCAACCTGCCGGGTGTGGCTGTCAATGTCCCTGCGCTGAGCGAAAAGGACGAGGACGATCTGCGCTGGGCCATGCGCCGTGGTGTGGACCTGGTTGCCCTGTCCTTCGTGCGTGACGCCACGGACATCCGGCGCGTGCACGAGATCATGGACGAAGAAGGCCGCCGTGTGCCGGTGATCGCCAAGATCGAAAAGCCGCAGGCCGTGGAGCAGTTGCCCGAGATCATTGACGCGTTTGACGCGATCATGGTGGCCCGTGGCGACCTTGGTGTGGAGCTTCCGCTGGAGGAAGTGCCGATCGTGCAAAAGCGCGCCATTGAACTGGCCCGCCGCTGGGCGAAGCCGGTCATCGTGGCCACGCAGGTGCTGGAGTCCATGATCGACAACCCGCGTCCCACCCGCGCTGAGGCTTCCGACTGCGCCAACGCTGTGCTTGATGGTGCCGACGCGGTCATGCTCTCGGGCGAGACCAGCGTGGGCAAATACCCGATCGAGACCGTCAAGACCATGGCCCGGATCATCGAGTCCACTGAGGTCCACGGCCTGGAGCGCGTCCCCCCGCTGGGCACCAAGCCCAAGACCCGCGGTGGCGCCATCACGCGTGCCGCCGTCGAAATCGCCGACCAGCTGGACGCCAAGTACATCTGTGCGTTCACGCAGTCCGGCGACTCCGCACGCCGCCTGTCCCGCCTGCGGCCTATCAAGCCCGTC
>NZ_JARHXQ010000079.1:0-15915 GCF_029222765.1 Arthrobacter sp. Cr_A7
CACCACCACGGACTCGCTCGGAATCGGCGGGAAAAAGCCGTCAATGACGCAGCATGCCAGAACCAGGAAAAGCACCCAGGGTTGTCCGGCTGCGGCAAGGATGAAGTCATTGATGGCCTGCATGGGATCTTATGCTATTCGGTCGATGATCAGTCGCTGGGCCGGACGGGATCCTTCGGGGGCGATGACCACTGCGTGCTCGAGCGCTTCCCGGGCGCGCGCGAACCGTTCCGGGGTATCGGTGAGCAGTGTCATCAGGGGCTCGCCGGCGCGGACCACGGCGCCGGGTTTGGCATGCATCCGGACGCCGGCCCCGGCCTGCACTGCGTCTTCCTTGCGGGCCCGGCCTGCTCCCAGCCGCCATGCGGCCACGCCGACGGCGAGCGCGTCGAGCTCCACGAGCACGCCGTCCGCCGGGGCGTAGACCACGTCGGATTCCCGGGCGACGGGCAGCTGTGCACGCGGGTCGCCGCCCTGGGCCTCGATCATCCGGTTCCACACGTCCATCGCCCGTCCGTCCTTCAACGCGGCCGCGGGGTCGGCGTCGTGGACTCCGGCGCAGGCGAGCATCTCCTCCGCCAGCCGGACGGTCAGCTCCACAACATCGGAGGGCCCGCCGCCGGCCAGCACCTCGACGGATTCCTCAACTTCGATGGCGTTGCCCGCGGTGAGGCCCAGCGGGGTGTCCATGTTGGTGAGCAGGGCAACGGTGTTCACGCCCGCGTCCTTGCCCAGGGCCACCATGGTTTCAGCGAGTTCCCTTGCCGAGGCTTCGTCCTTCATGAACGCGCCGCTGCCCACCTTGACGTCCAGGACCAGGGAGCCGGTGCCCTCAGCGATTTTCTTGCTCATGATGGATGAGGCAATCAGCGGAATGGCTTCGACGGTTCCGGTGACGTCCCGCAGGGCGTACAGCTTCTTGTCCGCCGGGGCAAGGCCGGCGCCGGCTGCGCAGATCACCGCGCCCACATCCTGGAGCTGGGCCAGCATCTCCTCGTTGCTCAGGGCGGCACGCCAGCCGGGGATGGATTCGAGCTTGTCAAGGGTGCCGCCCGTGTGGCCCAGCCCCCGGCCGGAGAGCTGCGGGACGGCGACGCCGAACACCGCCACCAGCGGGGCCAGTGGCAACGTGATCTTGTCCCCTACTCCGCCGGTGGAGTGCTTGTCAGAGGTGTACTTCAGGCCGCCGTCCGGCCGGCGCAGGCTGGAAAAGTCCATCGTCTCGCCGGAGGCGATCATCGCCGCTGTCCAGCGTGCGATTTCGGTGCGGTTCATGCCGTTGAGCAGGATGGCCATGTTGAGTGCAGCCATCTGCTCGTCTGCGATGGCTCCCCGGGTGTACGCGTCGATGGTCCAGTCGATCTGTTCCGGGGTCAGTGTCCCCTTGTCGCGCTTGACGCGGATGATGTCCACTGCGTCGAACGCTTCGGCTTTCTTGTCTGTCACCGGGTTTCCTCCAGGTGTTCGGGACCGAAGGCGTCAGGCAACACCTGGTCCATGGTTTTAATGCCTTGGGTGGTCATAAGTTCCATGCCCGGGGCGCGGAATTCGTACAGCAGCTGGCGGCAGCGGCCGCAGGGCATCAGGATGTTTCCGCTGCCGTCCACGCAATAGAAGGCCCGGAGCAGTCCGCCGCCGGTCATGTGCAGGTTGCCCACCAGGGCGCATTCCGCACAGAGGGTCAAGCCGTAACTTGCGTTCTCCACGTTGCAGCCACTGACAATCCGGCCGTCGCCGGTGAGGGCCGCAGCCCCCACCGGAAACTTCGAGTACGGAGCGTAGGCATTCTGCATGGCGGCGACGGCAGCTTCCTCCAGGGCTTGCCAGTCCACCGTGGTTGCGGGTTCCACGGCCGTCAACCCTTGACGTACGGTATGCCGCTGGCGGCTGGTCCCCGGGACCTGCCGACCAGTCCCGCCACGGCGAGGACGGTCACCAGGTAGGGCAGCATGGCCATGAACTGGCTGGGGACGGGCGTCCCGATGATGGTGACGATGCTTTGCAGGTTGTCCGCGAAGCCGAACAGCAGGGCGGCGAAGAAGGCACCGATCGGGTTCCAACGGCCGAAGATCAGGGCGGCGAGTGCGATGAAGCCGCGGCCGCCGGAGATCTCCTTGGTGAAGCTGTCGATCGCCACCAGGGTGAAGAAGGAGCCGCCGATTCCGGCTACTGCACCGCCGAGGGTGACGTTCCAGAAGCGGGTGGCGTTCACGTTGATGCCCATGGTGTCCGCAGCCTGCGGGTGCTCCCCCACTGCCCGTACCCGGAGACCCCACCTGGTCTTGAACAGCCCCACCCAGACCACCAGGACTGCGATGTACATGAGGTAGCCCACCAGGGACTGGCGGAACAGGATCGGCCCGATCACCGGAATGCTGGACAGGACGGGAATCTCGATGACATCCAGCCCTGGCGGTGAGTTGAACTGGGCTTTGTTGGCCTGCATGACGGTGCTGAACAGAAAGCCGGTGACGCCGGAGACGAGCACGTTCAGGACCACGCCGACGATGATCTGGTTGACCAGGTACTTGATGCTGAACAACGCCAGCACCATGGACACAACAGCCCCGGCCACGGCAGCGGCCAGGAGCCCGATGAAGGGGTTCTGGGTCATGCTGGCCACGATTGCGGCTGTGAAGGCGCCGCCCAGAAGCTGCCCTTCAATGGCGATGTTGACCACGCCCACACGTTCGCACAGGACGCCGGACAGCGAGCCGAACACGAGGGGGACGGCCAGGGTGACGGAGCCGGCGATGAGGCCGGCCAGGGAGATGGTGGGTGTCCGGGCGCCGCCTACCACCCAGATCAGGAACGCGGCCACGAACAGGACGATGAACGTGATGGTCAGCCAGCCGGGTGCGGGCCGGCCCTTCGTTTTAAGGTAGACGGCGTACCCTGCCAGCCCCAGCAGCAGGATGGACAGCACGAGGCCGCCAACGAAGGCGTTCACCGCCAGGGCGGGCAGCTGGAAGAAGTCCTCGCTGGTGGAGATACCGAAGCTGGCGGTCTGATTGGGGGCCAGCAGCCCAAAAAAGACCAGGGCAATCAGCCCGAAGGCGGTGAGCAGCACCGGCGTCTTCCAGCCCACCGGCTTTGCGGACATGATGGCTGTGCCGTTGTCCGTTCCGGCCGGGTGTGGGGTCCCCGGCCGGGGGGACGAAACTGTTGTGCTCATGCTGCACCTCCGGTAGTGGCTGCCTGCCGGGACTTGGCGGCGCGGGCGGGCTTCTTGCGCCGCGGATTCAGGCCGAACACGGCACGGACCAGTGGCGGCGCGGCGATGAAGAGGACGATGAGGGACTGGACCACCAGGACGATGTCGATGGGGGTACCGGTCTGAATCTGCATCTGGACGGCTCCGGCGCGGAAGGCGCCGAACAGCAGGCCGGCGGCGAACGTGCCCCACGGCGTCGAACGTCCCAGCAGCGCAACGGTGATGGCGTCAAAGCCGTAGGTGGCTGCGACGCCGTCCGTGAGGACCTTCTCGGTGCCGGCCACCTGGGCCACACCGGACATTCCGGCCAGCCCGCCGGCGATGGCCATCACCAGGATGGTGGAGCGGGAGACGTTGATTCCGGCAGTCTGGGCGGCCTTGGGATTGGCGCCGACGGCCCGGAATTCGAAGCCGACGGTGGAGCGGTTCAGGAGCCACCACACCAGGACAGTGGCTCCGATGGCGAGGATGAAGCCCAGGTGGAGCCGGTACTGGCTCCCGAGAATCTGCGGGTAGACGGCTGTGGGATCGAGGATCGGCGAAATGGGGTTCGACTCCCCCGGCCGCTGGAACGCTGGCGTATTCAGGAGGTAGCGCAGGAAGTACAGCGCGATGTAGTTGAACATGATGGTGAGGATCACCTCATGGGCGCCGGTGCGGGCTTTGAGCACGCCAACCAGTCCGCCCCACAGGGCGCCGCCGATGATGCCGGCCACCAGGACCAGCAGCAGGTGCAGGCCCAGGGGCAGGTGCAGGGCGAAGCCCACCCAGGCGGCGAGGATGCCGGCCACGATGATCTGGCCCTGCGCGCCGATGTTGAAGAGGCCCGCGCGGAATGCCAGCGCCACGCCCAAACCGGCCGTGATGAGCGGGGTGGCGATGGTGAGGGTCTCCATGAACGGCGCGAACTGAGCCGCCACGCTGTTGCCCCGGGGGTTGAACACCGAGCCTTGGAACAGGGCGATGTAGGAGCGGGTGGCCGCAGTCCAGACCGCCGAAAGGAAGTCCGTGGGCCGGGCGAAGAAGTATGTTGCAGTGGTGGCCACCTGCTTGTCCGTGCTGGCAATCAGCAGGCCGCCGATAATGAGGGCCAGCAGCACGGCGAGGACCGAGACCATGCCGCTCCCGGTAAAGATCCTGCGGAGCAGCGTGTCCGGGCCACCGGGAAGCTGCCCGCTTTGGGCGGTGGCCGGGACGGCGGAGGGTTCCATGGCGCCGCCCGCCGTATCAACGGAGACGACGGCGGCAGTTTCCTCCTCAGCAGGGCTGGGATGGTGTGGATCCTTGTGGTCCGGCCTGCCGTGCTCCCCGGCCGCGTGCTTGGGGTGGTTTTCAGACATGGTCGTCTCCCTCGGCGTCAGGGGTGGAGGCTGTGGTGGTGGCCGTGGCAGGGCCGGCCTGGGACGTGTGTGCGTGTTCCTCCGGCGGTATGCCGGCCATCATCAGGCCCAGGGTGTCGCGGCTGGTGCCGGCGGGCACAACGCCCACCAGCCTGCCCTTGTAGAGCACAGCGATGCGGTCGGCGAGTTCCATCACCTCGTCCAGTTCCGTGGAGATGATCATGACCGGCGTGCCCTGGTCCCGCTCCGTGACGATGCGGCGGTGCAGGAACTCGATGGATCCCACGTCCACGCCCCGGGTTGGCTGGGAGGCGATGAACAGCCGCAGCGGGCGGGAGAGTTCCCGGGCCATCACGACTTTTTGCTGGTTGCCGCCTGACAGGGTTCCGGCGGCCGCGGCGGCGGAGGGGGTACGGACGTCAAATTCACCGATGCGTGCCTTGGCGTTCTCGAGGACCTTTGCCGGACTCATGCTGATTCCCCTGGCAAACGGCGGCTTGTCATAAAGGTCCAGGACCAGGTTCTCCGCCACGGAGAACGTGCCCACCAGTCCGTCGACCTTGCGGTCCTCGGGAACAAATCCGACGCCGGCCTGCAGGACCTCCTTGACGGAGCGGCCCAGGAGTTCCTTGCCATCGAGTTGTACGGAGCCGGACACACGCTCCTGGAGTCCCAGGATGGCTTCGGTCAGTTCGGTCTGGCCGTTGCCCTGGACGCCGGCGATCGCAAGGATCTCCCCGCGCGCGATGTCGAAGCTGAGTCCGTCCACCACGTGCTGGCCGTTGGGGGCGATGACGGTCAGGTCCCGGACCTCGAAGGTCTTTTCCTGCGGTTTGGCCGGGGCCTTGTCCAGGGTCAGGTTTACGGCGCGGCCCACCATCATGGAGGCAAGTTCGGTGGTGGGGGCCGAGGGCTCGGCGGATCCCACCACCTTTCCGCGCCTGATCACGGTGATGGTATCGGAGACCTCCTTGACCTCCCGCAGCTTGTGGGAGATGAAGACGATCGAGGTGCCGCCGGACTTGAGTTGGCGCATGATGTCCAGGAGTTCGTCGGTTTCCTGCGGGGTCAGCACGGCTGTGGGTTCGTCCAGGATCAGGACCCTGGCATTACGGACGAGTGCCTTGATGATTTCCACGCGCTGCTGGACACCCACCGGCAGGTCCTCCACCAGGGCGTCGGGGTCGACGTCGAAGCCGTACTGGTCCGAAATTTCCTTGATCCGGCGGCGCGTCTCGTCAAGGTTGAGGAAGCCTGCCGCCTTGGTGGGTTCGGCCCCCAGCGCCACATTTTCGGCGACCGTGAAAACGGGAACCAGCATGAAGTGCTGGTGCACCATGCCGATGCCGGCGGCCATGGCATCGCCAGGACCGCGGAAGGACACCGGCTTGTCATCAATGAGGATGTCGCCTTCGGTGGGCTCATACAGCCCGTACAGCACATTCATGAGGGTGGATTTACCGGCCCCGTTTTCGCCGAGCAGACAGTGGATTTGTCCGGGTTCAACCACCACATCGATGTGGTCGTTGGCGAGCAGGGTACCGAAGCGTTTTGTGATCCCTCTGAGTTCAAGTTTCAAAACTCTGACCAATCTCGAAGCGTCCAGTGATCCACCGGACGGGATATGTGGCTGCAGCACCAGCCTAGTGGCTGCAGCAGGAGGATGAGCGGGCGGCGGCCCGGAAAAAGGGCCAGCAAAAAGCGCCGCCACCCGGCCGGTCATCGACCAGCCGGGCGGCGGCGCACCATGTGCGGAATCAGGCCTTCGGGCTTGCCTTGGACTCAACCTTCAGCTTGCCGTCCACGATGTCCTTCTCGATCTGCTCCAGCTCGGACTTCAGCTCGGCGGGGACCTGGGAATCGAGGTCGTGGAAGGGAGCCAGCTTCACGCCCTCGTTGGCCAGCGTGCCAACATAGGGGGTGTTGTCGAAGTTGCCTTCCTTGTCATCCTTAACAACGGCCTCAACGGCGTCGCCCATCGTCTTCATGACGGAGGACAGCATGATGTCCTTGTAGTCAGGGGCCGTGAGGTAGCCGTCCGAGTCAACCCAGATGAGCTTAACGTCCTTGCCGGCGGCCTTGGCTTCCTTCAGGGCAGCACCGGCGCCCTTGCCTACGGGGCCGGCGACCGGCATCACGATATCGGCGCCCTGGTCCAGAAAGTTCTGGGTGAGCTGCTTGCCCACGTCCTGCTTTTCGAAGTCGCCGGTAAAGCTGCCGTCCTGTGCATCCTTGTTCCAGCCAAGGAGCTTGACGTCCTTGCCCTTCTGCTCGTTGTAGTACTTCACGCCGTCGGCGTAGCCGTCCATGAAGATGGTCACTGTGGGGATCTTGACGCCGCCGAAGGTGGCCACCGTGCCGGTCTTGGTGGTTCCAGCGGCAAGGTAGCCGGCGAGGAACGCTGCCTGCGCGGTGTCGTAGATGATCGGCTTGACGTTGGCGATGGCCGATTCGTACTGGTAGTCGACAATGGCGAAGTGGCTGTCCGGGTTGGCTGCGGCCTGCTCCTTGGTGGCGTCTCCCAGCAGGAAGCCGATGGTCAGCGTGAGGTCGCAGCCGGCGGTGACCATGGCCCGCAGGTTCGGTTCAAAGTCGTTGTTTGTCTTGGACTCCACCTGGTTGACCTTGATGCCCAGGTCAGCCTCGGCCTTCTTCAGCCCCTCGTAGGAGGACTGGTTGAAGGACTGGTCATCGAAGCCGCCGGAGTCGGAGACGATGCAGCCGGTGTAGTCGGTGGCGCCGGCCGTGGAGTTGGTTCCCGCTTCGGGCGGGGCGCCGCAACCGGCCAGCACGAGTGCTGTGGCACCCACGGTAGCCAGGCCTGCAACTGAACCGCGCTTGAGGTGTGAACGCAGTGATGTCATCAAGATTCCTCCAGGGTGAAGAGAGTGGCGCTACGGCTCGAATTCAATGAGTGTCCGTTTCTGCACTGAAATTCTGTTTTCACTGAGGGCTCGCAGCACTGCGCCGGAGCGCACTGATGGCTCCTACTTTAGTGGCCTGCGCCACGTCCCAATAGCACGGCAGAACCGGTTCCCGGAGATTGTTTACAAGTTGTTACCAACCAGTAGGGGTGCCGCTGTCCTGCGGTACCCCTCCTGGTTGCGCGGCGGGCGGGAGCTAGAGCCGGACCAGCATTTTGCCCGTGTTCGCGCCATCGAGCAGGTCCATGAAGGCCTGCGGGGCGTTCTCGAGCCCGTCGACGATGGTTTCGTCGTAGCGCACAGTGCCGTCGGCCAGCCAGCCCGCCATCTTTTCGGCGAACTCCGCGGCGTGCTGCCGCTGCCCTCCCACCAGGAACCCCTTGAGGGTGAGCTGCTTGCCGATGGCCTGCATGAGGTTGCGCGGCGCGGGGGTGGGTTCGGTGGAGTTGTATTGTGCGATGGCACCGCACATCGCCACCCGCCCGCCAACATTGAGGACGGCCAGTGCAGCCTCCAGGTGCTCGCCGCCCACGTTGTCGAAGTAGACGTCGATGCCGGCACTGCCGGCGGCGTTTTCCAGCTGCTCACGGACCGGACCGTCGTGGTAGTCGAAGGCCGCGTCGAAGCCGAGTTCCAGCAGGCGGGCCACCTTGGCGGGTGAGCCTGCCGAACCGATCACCCGCGAGGCCCCCATCGCTTTCGCAATCTGGCCCACCAGCGAGCCAACCGCACCTGCCGCGCCGGAAACGAAGACGGCGTCGCCAGGGGCGAAACCGGCCACCTTGAGCAGCCCGGCATAGGCTGTCAGGCCGGTCATGCCCAGGGCGCCAAGGAATGCCGAGGCCGGTGCCAGGTCGGTGCGGGCCGGGGTGGCGGCGGCAGCGTCCAACACCGCATATTCGCGCCAGCCGAGGGAATGCACGACGACGTCCCCCTCCTGATGCGCGTCGGAACGGGACGCGATCACCTCACCCACTGCGCCGCCGTCGAGCGCTTCGCCCAAGGCAAAGGGCGCAGAGTAGGACTTGACGTCGTTCATGCGTCCGCGCATATAGGGGTCAACCGAGATAAAAAGGTTCTTCACCATGATCTGGCCATCTGCGAGTTCAGGCAGCGGCGACTCGGCGAGCCGGAAATTTTCCGGCCCGGGGCGGCCCACCGGACGGGACGCCAGCTGGATTTCACGGGTGGTGGCAGGAAGCGTGGCAACGCTCATGCTGCGTACTCCAGGACCTTGATGTCCACGCTGATGTTTCCACGTGTGGCGTTCGAATAGGGGCAGATCTGGTGCGCTTTGGCCACGAGAGCCTCGGCGGTGGCCAGGTCAAGGGCCGGCAGCGCGATCTCCAGTTCAGCGGCAAGGCCGAAGCCTGTCCCGCCGTCCAGCTTGCCGAGGTGGACCTTGGCAGCTACGGCCGAATCGGTGAGGTCGGCCTGTTCCCTGCCGGCCACCAGGCGCAGTGCCGAGTGGAAGCAGGCAGCATATCCTGCAGCAAAGAGCTGCTCCGGGTTGGTGCCCTGGCCGCTGCCGCCGAGTTCAACAGGGCTGGCAAGGTTGACTTCCAGCTTGCCGTCGCTGGAGCGGGCGTTTCCGTCGCGACCTTCGCCAGAGGCAAGGGCTTCGGCAGTGTAAAGAGGCTTCACAGTGGTATCCGTTCTGTTGGGGATCAGTAAGACGTTGGTGGCGTCACACCGCGTTGTGCAGGGCGGCCGTCAATTTGCCAAGGGTTTCGCGGAGCTGCTCGAGTTCCCGGGGAGAGAGTCCCGCGGACTTCGCGAGACGCTGGGGAATGGCGGCAGCCTTCGCGCTGAGGCTTCTTCCCGCCGATGTCAGGTGGACGGCCACGCGGCGCTCATCCTCGCCTGACCGGCGCCGTTCCACCAGGCCCAGGGCTTCAAGCCGCTTCAGCAAGGGCGACAGGGTGCCGGAGTCCAGGCCCAATTCCTCGCCCAGTTCCTTCACACCGCGCGGCTCGCTCTCCCACAGCACCAGCATCACAAGGTACTGCGGGTACGTCAGGCCCATGTCTTCCAGGACAGGACGGTAGACGGCGGTGGCGGCGCGGGAGGCCGAATACAACGCGAAGCATACTTGCCGGTCCAGGCGGGGAATTTCGGTCATAGCACAAACAGTAACGGACAACTCAGTTGTGCACAACTTACTCGTCCTGCGGCGGAGAACCGGTGCAGAACGCTGCTTAGAGGTCGCGGATGGTGCGCAGGGCCGCCGCGGTCAGTACCCGGATGCCGAGGCCAAGGGCACGCTCGTCCAGGATGTAGTCGCCGCGGTGGAGGTCATATTCCTCGCCGCCCGGAGTTTTGGTGCCCAGGCGCATCATGGCACCGGGAAGCTCTGCCAGGAACCAGGCGAAGTCTTCACCGCCCATGGACTGCGGCGTGAGCACCACGGCACTTTCGCCGATCTCGGCACGTGCGGACGCCTCGATAATGGCCGTTTCATGTTCAGAGTTGACCACCGGAGGCACTCCCCTGGTGTGCTCAAGCTTGACGTCCACGCCGTACGGTGCCGCCACCTGGTGGACCACTTCATCAAGGAGTTCACCGGCGGCGTGCCAGGCCTCGCGGTCCAGGCAGCGCATGGTCCCGGCCATGTAGCCGGTGCCCGGGATGGCGTTGGGCGCCGACCCGGCGGAAATCTGGCCCCACACCACGGACACGCCGCTGCGGACATCCACCCGGCGGGACAGGACCGCGGGCACGTTCACCGCGATCTGCGCCAGGGCAAACACAAGATCCTCGGTCAGGTGTGGCCGCGAGGTGTGGCCGCCCCGGCCGGAAAGCTCGATACGGATGGTGTCCGAGGCCGAGGTGATGGCTCCAATGCGCGTGCCGATCTTGCCCACCTCGATGCGGGGATCGCAGTGCAGCGCCAGGATCCGGGGCACGCCTTCCAGGACGCCCTGCTCGATGCAGGAGTGGGCGCCGCCGGGCATGGTTTCTTCGGCCGGCTGGAAGATCAGGCGGACGGTGGCGCCCAGGGGCGTCTCCTGGTGCATCCTGTGCAGCACCAGGGCGATGCCGAGCATGGTGGTGGTGTGCACATCGTGGCCGCAGGCGTGGGTTACGCCGTGGTTCTTCGAGGCGAACGGCAGGCCGGTTTCCTCGATGATGGGCAGGGCGTCGATGTCCCCGCGCAACGCAGTGGCGATGGGGCCTTCCCCGACATCCACCGTGAGTCCGGTTCCCTCGAGGCGGCGCGGAGTGAGGCCTGCCTCCTCGAGCCGCTCGGCCAGCTTGTCAGTGGTGCGGAATTCCTTGAAGGACAGCTCCGGATGCGCATGCAGGTCCCGGCGGAATTCGATCAGTTCCGGCAGGAGCGGCTCGAGCCACGGAGCCACCAGGGCGGTGGGCTCGGCTTCAGTAGTGTAATTGCGCACTGTTTCACTCTAGCGAGGGTGGCAGGAATACCAGCCATCACGGTCGCCGCGTTACATCCCGGGTGGCCGGACGGGCCCGGGATGCGGACGGCGGCGCGTCGGTTAAAGGACGTCCGTGTCGCCGCTGGCCTTGAGGGCATCAACGGCCGCTTTAACCCGCTGCGAGTTGGCCATGGTGGTAACCAGCAGGGCGTCCGGAGTGTCCACGATGACCACGTCCTGGATCCCGATCAGGGCGATGACCCGCTTGGTGTCAGTGACCACCACGCCGCTGGAGTTCTCGGTGAAGACGCGGGCGCCTTCACCCAGGACCGTGACGTCATCCACTTCCTTGGCTGAGTTCAGCCGGCCCACGGAGGCGAAGTCGCCAACGTCATCCCAGCGGAAGGAGCCGGGCACGACGGCGACGTCCCCGGCTTCGGCGGCGGGTTCGGCCACGGCGTAGTCGATGGCGATCTTGGGCAGCGTGGGCCACACGCGGCTTGTCACTTCGTCACGGGCCGGAGTGTCCCAGGCGCGGGCGATTTCCTGCAGGCCCTGGAACAGCTCGGGCTGGTTGGCTTCAAGGTGCTTGAGCAGCAGCGCGACGGGCGCCACGAACATGCCGGCGTTCCAGACGTAGTTGCCGCTGTCCACATACTGCTGGGCCACTACCTCGTCCGGCTTTTCAACAAACTCCACCACGTCCTGGGCGCTGGGCGCGCCCTCGATGTGCAGTCCCTGGCCTGAACGGATGTAGCCGAAACCCGTGGACGGGTGCGTGGGCTTGATGCCGATGGTCACGATCTTGCCGGCGGCTGCGGTGTGGATCGCTTCGCGGACGGCCTCCTGGAAGAGGTGGTCCGGGCTGATGACCTGGTCCGCGGCGAAGGAACCCATGATGGTGTCCGGATCACGCTCGTGCAGGATGGCGGCGGCGAGACCGATGGCTGCCGCTGAGTCCTTGGGTTCGGACTCGAGGACGAGGTCCGAATCCTTAACCTCGGGAAGCTGGCGGCATACGGCATCACGGTGGGCCTTGCCGGTCACCACCAGCATCCGGCTCCCCGCAAGCGGGTGCAGCCGGTCGTAGGTGGCGCGCAGCAATGTGCTGCCCGAACCCGTGAGGTCGTGAAGGAACTTGGGAGCTGCGGCTCGCGACAGGGGCCAGAGGCGGGTCCCCACTCCGCCGGCCGGGATCACCGCGATGAAGCGGTCAAGGGGTGATGCCGGGCTTGTCACTTTGTCTGTACTCATCACCGCCTACTTTAGCCGACCGGCTGCAACGGACCCCTCCGGACTCCGCCGTCACGACACAGTTCAGTCCAAGTGCGGCAAGCCCGTGTGGCGTTCGTCTCAAAAAATTCGAAAAACCGCGCCACTGCTGGGCACCAAGGAGCTCCTAAATTGAATAAGCTGTGAGCGGAGCCTAGATTTAGGCCTGAGCTACGAGTGCTCTCGCAGCAGGCGTTCCCCCCGCGTGGATCTCATGCCAGCGCCGCTGTGTTGCAGGGAGGTTTATCAGTGCCGACAAAACCAGCTGGCACCTTGTACCGCGGCCGTGAAGGCATGTGGTCTTGGGTAGGACACCGTATTACCGGTGTAGTGATCTTTTTCTTCTTGTTGGTCCATGTCTTGGACACCTCCTTGGTGCGTGTGTCACCCGAGGCTTACACCGCCGTTATCGGCGCGTACAAGAATCCCCTGATGGCACTGGGTGAGACGGGCCTCGTTGCCGCCATCGTCTTCCACGCCTTCAACGGCCTGCGGATCATCGCGGTCGACTTCTGGAAGAACGGCGCCAAGTACCAGCGTCAGATGCTGTGGGCAGTCCTGGGTCTCTGGGTCGTCACCATGGTCGCATTCTCCATCCGCCACCTGTCCCTCGCCCTCGGAGGTCACTAAGCCATGAGTGCAACAATCGAGAGCCCCCGCAGCGGGCGGATCGCCCCCCAGTACCGCCGCAACGGCGGCACGCGGGGCAACTTCGAGATGATCGCCTGGCTGTTCATGCGCCTCTCCGGCGTGGTGCTGGTGGTACTCATCTTCGGGCACCTTTTCGTGAACCTCCTGGTAGGCGAAGGCATCCACGCCATCGACTTCGGCTTCGTTGCCGGCAAGTGGGCGGATCCGTTCTGGCAGTTCTGGGACCTGACCATGCTGTGGCTTGCCATGCTGCACGGCACCAACGGCGTCCGCACCATCATCAATGACTACGCCGAAAAGACCTCCACCCGCCGCTGGCTGAAGACGGTCCTCTACTCGGCCACCGTCGTCATCATCGTCCTGGGCACCCTGGTGATCTTCACCTTCAACCCGTGCCCCGTCGCCGACGGCGTTCCCCTGCCTGGCGGCTTCTGCCCTGCCTAGCACCAGCACCACCCCGGGCCCGCGGGCATTACCGCGGGCCCTGTTGTGCGGGGAAGGCGAAGCCGCCCCGTTGTTTTATAGCGAATTTTGAGAGAAAGAGCATCTGGTATGCAGGTCCATAAGTACGACGTCGTCATCGTCGGTGCCGGTGGCGCTGGCATGCGCGCCGCGATCGAATCCGGTCAGCGCGCGCGCACAGCAGTACTGACCAAGCTCTACCCCACCCGCTCGCACACCGGTGCGGCGCAGGGTGGCATGTGTGCGGCCCTTGCCAACGTCGAGGAAGACAACTGGGAATGGCACACGTTCGACACGGTCAAGGGCGGCGACTACCTGGTTGACCAGGACGCCGCGGAGGTCATGGCCAAGGAAGCCATCGACGCTGTGCTTGACCTGGAAAAGATGGGCCTGCCGTTCAACCGCACGCCCGAGGGCCGGATTGACCAGCGCCGCTTCGGTGGCCACACCCGCGACCACGGCAAGGCACCGGTCCGCCGCGCATGCTACGCCGCCGACCGCACCGGCCACATGATCCTCCAGACCCTGTACCAGAACTGCGTCAAGCACAACGTCGAGTTCTACAACGAGTACTACGTCCTGGACCTGCTGACGGTCGAAGAGGACGCAGTCCGCGCGGACGGCACGCCCTACAAGCAGAAGCGCGTTGCCGGCGTCGTATCCTACGACCTCGCCTCCGGTGAACTGCACGTCTTCCAGGCCAAGTCCGTGGTCTTCGCTTCCGGTGGCGCCGGTAAGGTCTTCAAGACCACCTCCAACGCCCACACCCTCACGGGCGACGGCATGGGCATCGCCTTCCGCCGTGGCATCCCGCTGGAAGACATGGAGTTCTTCCAGTTCCACCCGACCGGCCTCGCCGGCCTGGGCATCCTCCTGTCCGAGGCCGCCCGCGGTGAAGGCGCCATCCTCCGTAACTCGGAGGGTGAACGCTTCATGGAGCGTTACGCCCCCACTATCAAGGACCTGGCGCCGCGTGACATCGTGGCCCGCTCCATGGCCAACGAGGTACGTGAAGGCCGCGGCTGCGGCCCGAACAAGGACTACGTGCTCCTGGACCTGACCCACCTGGAGCCGGCCCACATCGATGCCAAGCTGCCGGACATCACCGAGTTCGCCCGTACCTACCTGGGCGTGGAACCGTACACCGAGCCGGTTCCCGTGTTCCCCACCGCCCACTACGCCATGGGCGGCATTCCCACGAACATCACCACCGAGGTCCTGCAGGACAACGACACCGTGGTCCCGGGCCTTTACGCTGCCGGTGAAGTGGCCTGTGTTTCCGTGCACGGTTCCAACCGGTTGGGCACCAACTCCCTGCTGGATATCAACGTCTTCGGCAAGCGCGCCGGCATCGCCGCGGCCGAGTACGCCAAGACGGCCGACTTCGTGGAACTGCCGGAGAACCCGCTGGCCTACACCACAGAACTGCTGGACATTGCCCGCAACGGCACCGGCGACGAAAAGGTGGCCCAGATCCGCAAGGAACTGCAGGACACCATGGATGCCAACATGCAGGTGTTCCGCACAGCGGAAACGCTGAACCAGGTGCTGCGCGATATCGCCTCCTTCGAGGAGCGCTACAAGCGCATCAACGTCCAGGACAAGGGCAAGCGCTTCAACCTGGACCTGCTCGAGGCCGTTGAGCTTGGCTTCCTGCTGGAACTGGCCAAGGTGATGACCGTGGCCGCACTGCACCGTGAGGAATCCCGCGGCGGACACTTCCGCGAGGACTTCCCGGAGCGTGACGACGAGAAATTTATGAAGCACTCCATGGCGTACAAGGACGACCACGCCCCGGCTGACGGATCGGCAGAAGCAATTGCCGGCATCCGCCTGGCCACCAAGCCGGTCGTCTTTACCCGCTACGAGCCGATGGTGAGGAAGTACTAAGATGACCGCTGAAATCGCTGAGCCAGCCTCAAAGATTGAACTGCCTGCCGGCGTCGGCGGTGGCGGCGAAATCCCCACGTTCGATGTGCACATGCGCGTCCGCCGGTACAACCCGGAGGTCTCCGAGGAGGCCACGTGGGATGACTTCCACCTCACCATGTACGGCACGGACCGCGTCCTGGATGCCCTGCACAAGGTCAAGTGGGAGATGGACGGCAGCCTGTCCTTCCGCCGCTCCTGCGCCCACGGTGTGTGCGGCTCCGACGCCATGCGCATCAATGGCCGCAACCGCCTCGCCTGCAAGACCCTGCTGAAGGACTTGGACACGTCCAAGCCCATCCTGGTTGAACCCATCAAGGGCCTGCCGGTGGAGAAGGACCTCATCGTGGACATGGAGCCCTTCTTCCAGTCCTACCGCGAGGTCATGCCGTTCCTCATCAACAAGGGTCACGAGCCCACGCGGGAACGCCTGCAGTCCGCCGAGGACCGCGAGCGTTTCGACGACACCACCAAGTGCATCCTGTGCGCCGCGTGCACGTCGTCCTGCCCCGTCTTCTGGACTGACGGCCAGTACTTCGGCCCGGCAGCCATCGTGAATGCGCACCGCTTCATCTTCGATTCCCGTGATGATGCCGGTGACATGCGCCTGGAGATCCTCAACGACAAGGAAGGCGTGTGGCGCTGCCGCACCACCTTCAACTGCTCCGAGGCGTGCCCCCGCGGCATCCAGGTGACCCAGGCCATTGCCGAGGTCAAGCAGGCCATCCTGTCCCGCAAGATCT